>JAOZSF010000341.1 GCA_029939815.1 bacterium | reverse complement strand
TAACTAATAACTATTAACTAATAACTAATTCTCATTCAATTCTTCTTTTAATTTTGTAATTTCTTTCATAATATCATCAGCGATAATTTGATATTTTTCTTTTCCTTTTTCAAGATTTTTCCACTTTTCCGCGTTTATCGGTTCACCGATATTAACACGTACTTTTACCGGTTTGGGCCATTTTGAATTTTTGGAAAAAGCGTTAAATGAATTATCGACATAAACCGGTAAAACATCCGCGCCGATTTTATCGACAAAAAAACCTATTCCCGCAAGTCCTTTCTGTAAATTCCCGTCTTTTGATCTTGTACCTTCAGGGAAAATTAATACACTTTTACCTTCTTCACATAATTTTTTTACTGTTCGAATTGTTTTTAAATCAAGTCTTTCTCTCGAAATAGGAACAGCATTAACCTGACCTATCAGCCAACCGAAGAATTTTGAATTAAAAAGGGTTGTTCGGGCAAGAAACCAAATTGGAAAGAAAAAACTTGTTCCAACAGCCGGCGGATCAATAAAACTTGCGTGATTAGCGGCGATAAGCATCCCTTTTCTATTTTTAGGAATTCTGTTTCTATTATAAACACTGCATCTGTGATACAATTTTAAGTAAAGATTACAGAGAGACCAGCCAATAATATATAATATTTTACCAAGCATTTTTTTAATTTATAAGGTCATAAGGTCGTTATTTGTGCTATTAACTATTAACTAATAACTGATAACTATCAACTATTAATACACAAATTCGTTTTCCGGATTATTCATATTCAATTCAACAATTTTATTTTGTTTCAAATTTTTTTGAGAAGATTTTACGCGGAGATAATTTTCTGAGAAACCTTCCCATTCTCCTTTATTATTATGTTCAATCAAGACATTTAATTTTTTATCTGCGAATTTTCGGCGGCATTTTTCCGCTGTTTTTTCCGCCGTTTCAATTAACTTTTTTTCTCTTTCTTTTATTATTGACGGCTGAACAAACAATTTTTTCATTTTTGCTGCCGCGGTGCCTTCACGGGGAGAATATTGAAAAATATGTACCTTTCCAAAAGGAATTTTTTCCACCATTTGAATCGTTTTCTCAAAATCTTCTTTTTCTTCTCCCGGCATTCCAACAATAATATCCGTAGTAACAACGGCATTATCAACAATTGATAAAAATTGATTTGCTGCTTTTTCAACATCTTCAGCAAAAATTTTTCTATTCATTAATCTTAAAACTTTATTGCTCCCGCTTTGCAGGGGAATATGAATATGCGGCATAAGCACCTCACTTCCCGCAAAAATTTTACAAAGGTTGGCTGTTATAGCGGTAGCTTCAACGGAACTCAACCTGATACGCGGAATAATTTTCAATTTACTTATTTTTTTTAATAAATCCGCGAGATTATTTGATTCATAATTATAAGCGGCAATATTAATTCCTGTAATAACCACTTCTTTAACATCATTTTCCGCGAGATTATTCAATTCGCCGATAATTTGTTTTAAGGGAATACTTTTAGCTTTTCCGCGTGCATAAGGAATTTTACAATAAGCACAAAATCGTTCACATCCGTCCTGAATTTTAATAAAAGCGCGTGTTCTGTCGGTTGGCAAATAAAGTTTATTAGAAACAACCGGATTATAATTTTTTTCTATATCCGGTGCTGACAATGTCAGAAAATTTTTAATTTCAGAAAATATTTTTTCTGAATCATCTGATTCAATAACTAAATCAACTTCAGGAATTTGTCTTATTTTTTCTGTATCTGTTCTTGCATAGCAGCCGGAAACAAATATTGGAGCGGTTAAATTATTTTTTTTAAATTTTCTGATTAATTTTCTGGCTGTCGCATCTGCCTGAGAAGTAACGGTACAGGTATTTAGAATACAAAAATCGGCGGTACGCGGGTCAGAAACCCGCATACAGCCGTATTTTACTGCTGCTTCAGCTATTTTTTCGCTGTCACACCAATTAACTTTACACCCAAGAGTGTGAATGTAAAATGTTTTATAATTTTTATTCAATTTTATTTATGCTTTCACAGAATTAATCAGTATTTCTGCGACTTCAGGACGAACTAATTCTTCAGGTAATGATTCTCCTTTTTGCAGCATTTCATAGATTTGTGAGTCTTTGTAAGAAATATGTTCATTAACACTATGAGAACAGGTTTTTTGAGAAACTATACCCGCGCATTTTTTGCAATATACCATATTTTCAAAGAAAAGAGGGATTATTTCCATTTCATGCGGACCAAATTCTTTAAAAATATCCTGAGATTCATGCTCTTCATAATAATTTTTTACTCCGGCATGATTTCTTCCAATAATAAAATGCGTACATCCATAATTCTTATGAACTATCGCGTGAAAAACCGCTTCGCGTGGTCCGGCATATTTCACCGCAGAAGGAAAGACGGATAAAACGACTCTATTTTCCGGGAAATAATTTTCAATTAAAGTTTTATAACTTTTCATACGAATATCCGCTGTAACATTTTTTTCTTCCGTTTCGCAGACTAATGGATGAATAAGCAATCCGTCACAAATTTCCAAAGCACATTTTTGGATATATTCGTGAGTTCTGTAAATAGGTCTTTTAGTTTGAAACGCGACAATTTTTGACCAGCCAAGCTGTTCAAATTCATGTCTTGTTTCCAATGGAGTAAGACGATATTCATTAAAATTACTGCGGTGAGGAGTGTTAATTACATCAATATCACCACCAAGCAGTACGTCTCCGCGCTTATTCATCAAATAATCAACGCCCGGATGATCTGTATTTTTTGTTTTATAAACGTAAGCGGCTTCTCTTTCTTTATTAACAATGTATTTTTCCTGAAGATGAAGAATCGCGATTAAATTTCCTTTTTCATCTTTTAAAGCTATTTGAGCTCCAACATCAAATTCATCCGCCTGATCACGTGAAACACCAAGAACAATAGGTAAAGCCCATGGTAAACCGGAAGTTAATCTCATATGTTCGATAACATGATTATAATCATCACGACACATAAATCCTTCAATAGGACTTAAAGCGCCGCAAGCTATCATATCAATATCAGACAGTATTGAATTATCGACAATAATGTTTGGAAGTTCTTCAGCTTTTTTAATCCAGAAATCACGTTTATCTCCCGTAAGAGTCCGATTTACCAGTTCACCACCGTGTGGTGCAATTTGATTGTGCATTT
>JAOZSF010000340.1 GCA_029939815.1 bacterium | reverse complement strand
GCGGCAACTTTGGACGGTTTGCAAAAAGATCTTCTTGTGCTTTCCGCACAGGAAGAGTCCAAAGCTATTTTATCACAAGCGGAATTTTATGACACAACAAATCATAAACAAATATTTCATCGGGAAGTTAAAGATTCCACCGGAAAAGTTGTCGGGAATTATTCTTTCAGATTATACGATGAATCGTGCAAAATGACCGCAAGAAAAAATAAAGAAGTTTCAATTTTTGAGACGAGTAACATTGACACAAGAAAAACTGTTTACAACACTCAAAATGTTTTATTTAAAACAAAAAACGGAATAAGTTGTCCGGCAAATATTAATCTGCCAAACAACAGACTTAAAAAAACTATTGATATGTTTTTCAATAGTAATGACTCTGAAAAAAGTAAAATTCTGCTCGCGGAAATTACCGACTTAATCGATGATAATAATTCTTTGTCTGCCTCAGGAAAAGAAGCAATTATACCATCACGATTATTTTTAAATAACTATCATGAAATATTCCCGCTTGCTTTTCATGATTATAAACAAAAAGACGAAAATTCTGCCGATAATAAACAAACATCTAAAATCTTACGCCTCGGCCGCCTCGCTCGCGGATGGGCAATAAAGCATCAAGATTGGGGTGATTCCTGCTATCGCTACATTGACACAAAAAAATCTAAAGTTACGCAAAAATCCGCTGAACTTGTTTTTAAATCTTACGGCAAAGGGTTAAAACGTGAAATAAAAGATTATGTTAAATTACTTAATTCGTACGCACCGGACATTGTTTCGGAATTTGGATTGCCTGGAATGTGGAAAGGCACTCTTATAAAAGGAAGAGCGTGGACACATAGCGATGTTGGTCCGAACACGCCTGAATTTTACGATGAATGGATGATAGTTGAAGATAATTATTATAAAAATGGCGAAATGGTTTTCAAATGTAAACCTTTTTTTAATGATAACTTCCACACAAACTTTTTGACTAAAGCGTTGGACGGACTCTACACTTTTGGTTGGCATTCATGGGTGGTAAAAAATGCTCCCTTTACCAAAGGACTACCAAATCCCATAGATAAAAAAGCAACACACGGTCTTCTTTCACCTGTAGATTATGAGATTGATGATGAGTTAGGCAGAAAAATATATTCCAACGAAGTTTTCTTTTGCGATGCTTTTATTATTCGCGGTCTTGACCCCGAAAAAAAATATACCGTTTCAATTATCGGAAGTCCGATTATGGAAAATATGCCGCCGGTTGACATCATGGATTTAGATGAAAAGAAATTTGCAACCGTTACTTTCGAAAACGGAAAAGCAAAACTGTTTAACAGCTCTTTTGTTGAACCCGAAATTGCTTCAGATACTTTCGACAAAGAAGGATTTATTCCAATCGTTTTCAGAATTCCACGCGAACGCGCCAAAGATATGGAAGGACTTTTTGCTCTTGAAATTAAATCTGAAGACCAATGGTACGAGTGGAAATCTATATCAAAAAATACCGTTGATATGCGCGACTGGTCTATTGGTTTCGCATTCGATAACGGCGGAACACAAGTAATCGCAAAAGTTAATAATAACCTTAACAATGAATTACCTTTTGCAACTCCAGGCGAAACCGTACGGCTTATTCAAGCGAATAAAACCCGGGAAATAATTTCCGATACTAAACAAGTCGAAATCGAAAACATTTGGGACGGACCTATTTATCGTCTGATTGATTTCAAGGTTTTAGGTTTCGACAAAGAAACCGGCAGGCAAACTATTGAACTGTTTCTTAATAAAAACTATTTTATAAAAAATAATTATAAAAATAATTTTATACGACTATGGGGCGCAGACGCTTTTGAAAATAAAAATGCAATGCATACTGCACCTTTGTGCGTGATAAATAATTCTGAAAATTCACTTACCATTGAGCTTCCAAAATTAACAGGCAAAAATAAAATTCGCCTGTCTGAAGAAATGATAATCGAATGCTTGGGATTTTCACACGCGCAAATCGGCAGAATTATTCTTAATAATGATTTTGATGAGATTGTTGCCGAATTAAACACTTCTCAAATTCCAACTAACGCTTCTTCAGAGGAGACGATTATTTACAATCCGAATATAAACAAATGGGAGATAGAATTTCAGAAAAAAAGAGTTCTAAAAAAACAGCCCTGTTTTTCTTTCGATAAACCTCTGAAAAGACCGGATGAATTATACTATTATCTAAAAAACATTCACGGCATCGGACACGATAAATTTAAAATTTGGAGTTGGTTGAATTGTATTGATTTTAGCTCAGGAAACATTACCGCAACTCTTCGAAAAAATAAAAGATACTCTAACAATATTTTCTCTGAAAATTTTAATTGCCGCGATGGAAAGCTCACTAATTTGAACGCTGATTGGCCTGAAAATTTATGGAAAGGATATTATTTATGTATTAATAACAGAACAAACTCACTGTTTAAAATCAAACACAATACTAAAAACTCTTTGTTTGTAGAAAAACGCGCTTTCCCAAACGGTGAATGGCTGCACATCGCGAAAGAAAGTTTGAATTATCAGATCGTTACCGCGAACGGTAATTCAATCATTCCGCTTTCAAATAATCGGACTAAATATATTGATTTAAGTTTCAAAGAAAAGCCCGATGCGCCTATAAAAATTATTTTTTCATCACGCGCGACAAAAAACCAAAGCAATAAAACAATTGTTCAATTAGCTGATTTCAAAAACAAAAAATTTAAAACTTTAATGACAAATGATTTCTCTGACGGAATCATCGCGACACCGTATATTAATCCGGAATTGTTATCTACCCAATCAGTTTTAAAATTAAAATTCTTAACAAAATTAAAAGAACCGATTTATTTGACAAATTTCAGATATATTTCTAAAGCGACCCGCAAGAATGCTATCAATATTAATTCAGCTTCTCCAAACCAATTACAAAAAAAGTTTGGTTGGAGCAGAAGCATAGCATTAAATGTTTGCAAAAATCGTCCTTACAAAAATTTTGCAGAATTATTAATGGCACCGGAAATGAAAGAAAATATTTTGCTCGATGCCTATCCTAAAATTCTTTTCCATTCGGATTACTGGTCGGCGGCAATAACCGCAAAATCAGGCATTGCGAGTTCTAAAAATATAATTTGGTTAAGAAATGATCCTAAACTAAAAAGAGTTACCATTTTAGAAGAAGCAAAAAT
>JAOZSF010000339.1 GCA_029939815.1 bacterium | reverse complement strand
TACAATTTTACAATTTTACAATTTTACAATTTTACAATTTTACAATTTTACAATTTTACAATTCACCCCAGCATTCGCCTGACGCTTCGCGAATTTATCACGCGCTTAAATTCATCTCCTTTACCGCCGCTACTTCATCCAGACGGCCTACCGGAGTAGTTATCGGCGCATCATGAAGTTTTTCCGGATTATCAATCGCATCTTGTGCCAGTTTTATCATTGCGTCAATAAATGCGTCGATTTCCGCTTTGGATTCCGTTTCAGTCGGCTCAATCATCATCGCTTCTTTAACAATAAGCGGAAAATAAATTGTTGGCGGATGAAAGCCGAGATCAATCAATGCTTTTGCAATATCTAACGCATGAACGCCGTTTTTCATCTGTTTACTTGCGGAAAACACGCATTCGTGCATACAAATTCTGTCATAAGGGAGATCATAAAAATCCCTGAGTTTGACTCGAATGTAGTTTGCACTCAATACCGCGTTATTACTCACTTCGCGCAAGCCATCGGAACCGAGCATCATCAAATAAGCGTAAG
The DNA here is from genome assembly GCA_029939815.1 of bacterium. Lineage (GTDB taxonomy): Bacteria > Auribacterota > UBA3054 > UBA3054 > B51-G9 > B51-G9. Next base: position 2,651 of record JAOZSF010000339.1, on the reverse strand, counting down.
CGCGTAATATTATACCAAAATTGCCGTAAAATGCGGCGATGTAACCAATAGAGTCTTCAGAATTATAATTCAAAGCATAAGTTCCGTCGTCACGTTTTTCAATTCGCGACACCGGCAGGAATTTTTGAAGTTTTTTGACTACGCCTACCGCGCCCGCTCCCGGTCCACCGCCGCCGTGTGGAGTCGCGAAAGTTTTATGAAGATTCAGATGCACGACATCAAACCCTAAATCGCCCGGGCGAATTCTCCCGACAAGCGCATTTAAGTTTGCGCCGTCGTAATAAACTAATCCGTCAATTTCATGAACTAATTTACATATTTCAGCAACATTTTTGTTGAAAAGTCCAAGCGTGTTCGGCGAAGTGAGCATAATGCCGGCAACATCATCGGTTAGTTCTTTTTTAAATGCCTCAAAATCCATAACACCATTTTTATCACTCGGAATTGTCGTTACGGAATATCCGGCAATTGCCGCGCTTGCAGGATTGGTTCCGTGCGCGCTATCGGGGATTAGAATTCTTTTTTTATCATTACCTTTGCTTTTGTGATAAGCGGCAATTAACATTACACCGGTTAATTCCCCGTGAGCACCGGCCATCGGCTGGAGAGTCATTTCAGCCATACCGGTTATCTCGGCGAAAAGCTGTTCAGTGTTGTATAAAACTTTAAGAGCTCCCTGAGTCAAAATTCCGCCGTTGCGGAGTTGAGGAAGTAGAGGATGCAGCCGTGCAAATCCATCATTCTTTGCAATCGATTCGCATACTTTAGGGTTGTACTTCATTGTACATGAGCCGAGAGGATAAAAGTTTGTGTCAATAGAAAAATTTTTACGCGATAAATTTGTGTAATGGCGTACAACATCAAGCTCGGACACTTCAGGCAGTGCAGCCGGATTTTCCCGTCGCAATGCTGAAGGAATTCGTGCCTTGTGGGGCGGAACTGAACAATCGGGAAGTTGAACTCCCCGTCTTCCGGAAACTGATTTTTCGTAAATTAATTTCATTTATTATTTAATGACTTGGTGATTTAATGATTTTTCTTTGAGATAACACCTATTCTCATGCTCATCGTTTTACTGATCACCGATTACGCGATAGCACCCCGCGTATGCTGGGGCCGATTACCGATTAGCGATTACCGATTCAAGCGCTGCTGCAAGATTATCTATTTCTTCTTTTGTTCTCATTTCTGTTACAGAAATAAGCGCGACGTTTTCCATTCCTTCATAGTACCTCCCAACAGGAAATCCTGCTGCAAACCCTTTATCGACAAGCTCGCCTATTATATCTTTCGCGTCATAGGGGAGCGTTATGCAAAATTCATTAAAAAAAGTTGATTTAAACGCGCGACCGACATTCGGGATTTCCAAAAGTTTGTAATATGCGTAACTCGCGTTATCAGCGCACAATTCCGCGACTTCTTTAAACCCTTCTTTTCCCATGAGTGATAAATAAATAGCTGACGCCAAAGCGCAAAGATTTTCGTTAGAGCAAATATTTGATGTGGCTTTTTCGCGACGAATATGCTGTTCCCGCGCCTGTAAAGTAAGGACGAAACCTTTTCTGTTTTTATCATCGCGGGTCATGCCGACAATTCTGCCAGGCATTTTTCGTACATATTTTTTCCGCGTTGCCATAAAACCGACATAAGGTCCGCCAAAACTTAAAGGCAAACCAAGACTTTGTCCCTCGCCAACAACAATATCTGCTCCCATCGCGCCCGGTGTTTTTAAAATTCCAAGTGAAATAGGATAAACTGACATAACAGCAAGCGCGCCGACATTATGCGCGGCATCGATAATATCGGTCAGGTCATCAATACAGCCGAAAAAGTTTGGGTTTTGAATAACGATTCCGGCAACTGATTTATCAAGCTTTTTAAGAAATTCTTCCCTGTCAACTGTACCACCGTTTGTATTTACACATGCAAACTGCATGTCAAGGTTTGATGTGTAACTCTCAAGCATTTTCCGGTAAATCGGATTAACTCCGCAGTCAACAAGAATTTTGTTTCGACGGGTTACTCGCGCGGCCATCATTGCGGCTTCATAAATCGCTGTTCCACCATCGTAAAGTGACGCGTTAGCGACCTCCATGTCCGTTAATCTGCAAATTCCACTTTGAAATTCAAACGCGGCTTGCAAAGTTCCCTGCGCAACTTCCGGCTGATAAGGTGTGTAGGCTGTTAAAAATTCGCCGCGACTTAAAATAGCGTCAATAGCCGCCGGAGTGTAGTGGTCGTAAAATCCTCCGCCGAGAAAACAGATTAAATCGGTCCTGTTTTTTCTCGCGAGAGATTTAATTCCGCGTTCAACCTCGATTTCAGATTTTCCTTTTGGAATATTTAAACTTTTGACTTGGAATTCTCGTGGAACATCAGAAAATAACTCATCGATGCTGCTCACACCGATTTCTTTCAGCATTTCCTGCCGCTCAGATTCTACAAAAGGAATATAACTTGCCCGGGACATGATAATTTAGTAATTTGTTAATTTAATAATTGATTAATTAAACAGTCATATTTAATTTGGATTATTGGATTAAATCCCCTCTTGAGAGGGGTGGCGCACAGCGCCGGGGTGTGTTATTTGGATAATTGGATTAATGGTCTAATAATTCCCATCATTCTTCATTTAGAAATGCTGCATATTC
>JAOZSF010000026.1 GCA_029939815.1 bacterium | reverse complement strand
CAATATTGCCTCTGCTACTTTCATTGCGTCAACCGTTTCTTTCACATCGTGAGTTCTAAAAATAATCGCGCCGCGTAAATATGCAATTATGTGTGCGGCAATTGACCCTGCGAGTCTGTTTTCAGTTTTTTCTTTTGTTATTTCCCCGATAAATCTTTTTCTTGACGCGCCGATTAATATTGGAAAGTTTAAGTCTTTTAGTTTATCAATATTATTGATTAAAAATTCATTTGCCGCATAAGTCTTTCCAAATCCTATTCCGGGATCAATAATAATTTGTTCCTTTTTTATTCCTGAATTAACTGCATATTCAGTTCTGCTTCCCAGAAAGCTAATTACATTTTCTAATACATTTTCTTTGTTAAGCGGGGTGTTTTGCATTGTTTCCGGTTCACCGTGTTTGTGCATTAAAATAACTCCCGCCCCGCTTTCTTTTGCAATGACCGGCATTTCAGGATCAGCCATCGCGCTTATGTCATTTATTATCGATGCGCCCGCGTGGATTGCCTGCAAAGCCACTTCTGCTTTTTGAGTATCAATTGCGACAGGCAGTTTTATAGAAGAAGATATTTTTTCTATTACAGGAATCACACGCTGTAATTCTTCTTCAACAGAAATAGATTTCGAGCCCGGCCGCGAAGACTCTCCACCGACATCAATTATATCAGCTCCGTCAATTTCCATTTGCGTAGCCGCTTCGAAAGCGATATCAGTATTCACATATTTTCCGCCATCGTAAAAGGAATCGGGAGTAACGTTCAAAATTCCCATTACGAGAGGTTTTTTGAGTGAAATAACATTATTTCGTATTATCCAACTCATAAAAGCAGTAGTTTAAAAGGTCAAGTTCCCGGAGACCGGTTATTCAGACGGTTTATCATCTTCTTTTGCAGGTGTATCGGAAGAATCAGTGCTCGTTTCTTCTTTCTTCTTACCACGATTGATTACGCCGCCGTTAACAATTAAGTTTACTTCATCACCATCAATAACTTCATATTTCATTAAAGCCTCACCAATAGCGTCCAGTTTATCTTTATTATCAGTTAAGATTTGTATAGCTTTAGCTTCTGCTTCATCTATAACACTTCTGATTTCTCTATCGATATTTTTTGCGGTTTCTTCACTGTAATCTTTGTGCTTATCAATTTCTCTGCCGAGGAAAATATGTTCTTCACGTTCGCCGTAAGCCAGTGGTCCCATTGAATCACTCATACCCCATTCGCAGACCATTTTTCTTGCTATATCAGAAGCCACTTTAATATCGGATTTTGCGCCTGAAGAAATATCGTCAAAAGTTATGCGTTCAGCAACTCTGCCTGCCATTAATGTAGCGAGTTGGGCTTTGAACTCGTTTTTAGTGTAATGATATTTATCTTTTTCGGGCAATTGCATTGTTGCACCGAGATAAGCTATTCCGCGAGGGACAATTGTTACTTTGTGCAGCGGCTCGCATTCCGGTATCATAACGGTTACAAGGGCGTGCCCCGCTTCATGCCAGGCGGTTCTCCGGTTATCTTTTTCGTCCATTTTTCTGCTTTTTCTTTCGCGTCCGAAACGAACTTTATCACGCGCTTCTTCAAGATCATCCTGCGTAACGTTTTCTTTGTCATTTCTTGCCGCCATTAACGCAGCTTCATTAACTAAATTGGCAAGTTCAGCGCCTGAGAATCCCGGAGTTCCACGGGCGATTTTTGAGAGATCGACTTTATCGTTCATTTTAATTTCTTTGACATGAATTTTCAGGATTTCTTCCCGCCCTTCCTGGTCAGGCATATCAATTACAATTTGCCGGTCAAATCTTCCCGGGCGGAGCAACGCAGGATCTAACACATCGGGACGATTAGTTGCCGCGACAATTATAACACCGTCATTAGCATTAAATCCATCCATTTCAACGAGAAGCGCGTTTAACGTTTGTTCGCGTTCATCGTGTCCGCCGCCGAGACCTGCGCCTCTAAGTCGGCCTACGGCATCGATTTCGTCAACGAAAATAATGCATGGGGCGTGGCGCTTGCCCTGCTCGAAAAGATCGCGAACGCGTGATGCTCCCACTCCTACAAACATCTCGACAAAGTCAGAACCGCTTATAGAAAAGAATGGGACTTCCGCCTCGCCGGCAACAGCTTTTGCGAGCAGAGTTTTTCCGGTGCCCGGTGAGCCCATAAGCATAACCCCGCGCGGTATTTTGCCGCCGAGTTTTTCGAACTTTTTCGGATCTTTCAAATAGTCAATTATCTCAGTAACTTCTTCTTTGGCTTCATCGCATCCGGCAATATCTTTAAAGGTTATTTTCCCTTTATTTTCGTCTTTTTTTGCGCGACTTTTCCCAAAACTTGATGCCATACCCATTCCGCGTTTCATCTGTCTGTTTATAAAGAATCCTATTACCAGAACAATAAGTATTATCGGCAATAAAGAACTGATTATCATTCTCCAGAAATCATTTGACGGAAGTGTTTCATAATTAATATTAAGAGTGTCAAGCTTTTTAGCTAAATTCGCCTGAGAGTCTGAACCGTCAACGATTGTTGTCGTAAACTGCATCTTTTCAGGTTTTTTTAATTTGAATTGCTCTACCCATTCCGGCTTGATTGACGGATCTTTAGGATCAATATTTATTTCACCTTTTACGGCAATACTGCCGGAAGTAAAAGCTACGGAAACAACATTAGTATTTTCGATTTGTTTTATAAAATCAGAAGTTTGCAGCTTCAGCGTGGGCTTTTGGTTTTTCAGATAAAACTGCAATGCAAGCACAACGGCAAAAGCGATAAATATCCATATCGCAATAGATTTAAACATTGGATTGCCTAAATCAGGTGAACTGTCAGGTCGGTTTTTTTTCAAAGTTTCTTTAAGGTTTTTTTGTTTCATTATTTTCCAGTTAAGTTTAATTTATTTCGATAAAAGATCTAATGCCTGAAAATATTTCTCACGTGTCTTTTCAACAATATCTTCAGGAAGCTCAGGAGCAGGCGGTTCTTTATCCCAATCCAATGAACTTAAATAATCTCTTACAAACTGTTTGTCAAAAGATGGCTGTGATTTCCCCGGCTCGTAAACATCCAAAGGCCAGAATCTGGAAGAATCAGGCGTTAATACTTCGTCAATTAAAATTAACTTGCCGTCTGCGATACCAAATTCAAATTTTGTGTCGGCAAGTATTATACCGCGGTTCTTAGCGTGGTCACGCGCGGAAGAATATAATGCCATACTAACATCGCGGACTTTCGTCGCGAGTTCTTCACCAATGATTTCGACCATTTTTTTGAAAGGTATATTTTCATCGTGACCGGATTCAGCTTTAGTTGAAGGAGTGAAAATAGGTTCAGGAAGTTCTGATGATTCCAACAATCCATCAGGTAATTTTATTCCGGTTACAGTTCCGTTCTTTTGATATTCTTTCCAGCCGGAACCGGCGAGATAACCGCGAACAATACATTCAACCGGCAGAACTTCAGCTTTTTTGACAATCATTGTTCGTCCGTCAATTTGATCGGCATATTTTTTCAATTGTTCCGGATATTTGGAAATATCAGCGGTAATTAAATGATTATCAACTATATTTTTCAGAAGCTCAAACCAGAATAAAGAAAGGTCAGTCAAAACTTTTCCTTTATCGGGAATCGGTGTCGGCAAAATGCAGTCGAAAGCTGATATTCTGTCCGTAGCGATAAAAAGCAATGAATCGCCAAGGTCGTAAACTTCTCTTACTTTCCCGCTTCTAAGCAGGGGATACTCTTTAATTTCGATGTTTTTCATAATTTGTTCTTTGGTTTTTGTACGTGGTACTTTGTTTAATTATTTTGTATTTTTCTTTTCAATAGAAGTTATATAAGCATTTAATTTTGAAGCTAATTCTTTAATTGTCGGTAATAAGTTTATGTTTATATGCGCGACGAAGCCAATGTTTTGCTTCATAAAGAGAACCACGGGATATTTTTAAAAAATGTATTTTATCCTTCTTAGTTTCGCGCCCGGAACCTTCGCAATATTTGCGCCGATACTGTCAGCGGATCTTACCAATTGTTTGCCAACAGTATCTTTTGCAAAGTAATCCCATTTAATTACTATATCCCAAATAACATCAGAAAGTTGTTCTGATAATTTATAGACATCAAGCTTTTCGAAATTAGTCTTTTCCTTTTTCATAACATTTTTCTTTCTTCAAAGCACGAAGAACAAAGTACAAAGCACAAACTTCTTATTTACATCTTCTCCGGCGCGGTAACGCCCAAAATCTCCAGCCCGTTCTTAATTACCCGTTGGGTCATAATCACAAGTGCGAGACGGGCTTTGGTTGTTTCATCATCGTCAACAACAACGTGATGAAGATTATAATATCTATGAAATAATTCAGCGATTTTTTCAAGATAACCTGTTAATCTATGCGGCTCACAAGTTTTTGCCGCTACGGAAATTGTGTCTTCAAACTGCGCTATATGACTTATTAAATCCTGCTCTTCCTGTTGGATTAGAAGTTCCGGGTTGACATTCTCAGCATTAATGTCTTCAATATTAATATCAGGTTTTGTTTCCGCGCAATGACGAAAAATAGAACTTATTCTCGCGTGAGCGTACTGAACATAAAACACCGGATTGTCAAGAGAATGCTTTCGCGCTATCTCAATGTCAAACTCAAGGTGGCTGCCCAAACGCCGCATTACAAAAAAATATCGTGTCGCGTCAACACCAACATCGTCCATAAGTTCGTCAAGCGTAATATAATTAGCTTTTCGGGTTGACATTTTAACCGCTTCGCCGTTTTCCACTATTGTAACAAACTGATAAATTACAACTTTAATTTTCTTCTCGTCAAAGCCCATCGCTTTCATACAGGCAATAACGTCAGGATACTGCGCTTGATGGTCAGCGCCGAAAATATCAACAATCAAATCGAAGCCGCGCTTGAATTTATTGATGTGATACGCGAAATCAGGCAGGCGATAAGTTGGTTCACCCGAAGATTTAACGAGAACTCTGTCTTTTTCCGCGCCGAATTGTTCGGCTTTAAACCATAGCGCGCCGTCTTTTTCGTATGAGAGTCCAAGTTCATCAATCTTTTTTAAAGTTTCTTCAATTTTGCCGTCAGTGTAAAGCGAGCGTTCGTTAAAATAAACATCATGCTCAACGCGCATTTTTTTGAGGGAAACTTTTATCATATCAAACATGGCATCAACAGCATACTTTTTAAAGACGTCAAGCTCTTCCGTTTCTTTTAAAGAGTCGCCGTATTCATCTTTTATTGTCTGAGCAATGTCAATAATGTACTCGCCCTGATAGGCGTTTTCATCGAGCTTTACATCAGAATCGAACAATTGTAAATATCTTGTTTGAACCGATTTCGCAAGCACGGTCATCTGATTTCCCGCGTCATTAAAATAATATTCACGGGTAACATCATAACCGACCGCTTTGTATAAACTTGCAATCACATCACCGACCGCGGCATTTCTTCCGTGACCGACGCTAAGCGGGCCCGTTGGATTCGCGCTGACGTATTCAACATTAACTTTTTTGCCGTTACCTGAATTTGAGAAGCCGATATTTTTCCCTTTACTGAAAAGCTGTTTAAAAATTTGAACACCCGCATCGCCCGATAGTTTAAAATTAATAAATCCCGGACCTGCTATTTCGCAGGAAGCGATACCGTCAAGTTTATTGTTTAGCGAAGTAATAATTTCCATTGCGGCTTCGCGGGGATTTTTACCGATTTTTTTCGCGATGATCATCGCCGCATTCGTAGAAAAATCTCCGTGAGAATTGTCTTTAGGAACCGTTAACGCTAATTTAATCCTGTCATCCGGATTGTTCAGTAACTCGGCAACGGTTTCAGTTAAAGCTGTTAATATTTTTTCTTTCATATTTTATATACCACTTTTTTTGTCATCTGAAATCAACATAAATGACCATGAGTACATGTTACTTCGTTAGGTCGATTGTCTTTCCAAAGCAAGATGATTTGCTTATTTTAATCCGCGACTGCCGGGCTTTACCGCTTCATCACCCGATTCGCACATTGGACATTCTTCCGGTTTGTACGTTTCAACCTTCACTTTCGCGAGCGAATGAAAGGGGACACCAAAATCGGCAGTACCGTTACTGCGGTCAATTATTGATGCAACAGCGATAACTTCAACGCCACGTGATTTTAACATTTCGGCTACCTCTTTAGCGGAGCCGCCGGTTGTAATTACATCTTCAACAACAATTGCTTTTTCACCAGGCTTAACTTCGAAACCGCGGCGGAAAGTCATTTTTCCGTTTTCCCGTTCGGAGAAAATTGTTCTTGTTGATAATGCGCGCCCAACTTCCTGAGCGATAATAACTCCGCCCATTGCGGGACCGACAATAACATCAACTTGAGTTGTTGCGAAATTTTCTGCTATTTCTTCGCCGATAATGCTTGCGATATCCGGATACTGCAAAACTTTAGCGCACTGCAGATATTTATTACTGTGCAGTCCCGAGCTTAAGATAAAATGTCCTTCAAGCAAGGCGTTACATTCTTTGAAAACTTTGATAATGTCCATTTTTTTATGTTTTAAGGTTTAAAGTTTATGTTTCAAGGTTTAAGGTCAAAAGGTCAAATTAAATAATCCAATGAAATAATGTGCGTATTATCGCACAGTCATATTGAGTATTTATTAAGGTCTCAAGGTCTGACCTACCGACCTTAAGCGCAGCGACTTTATGACTTCCCGACTTTAAGAGTCAGACGTCCAAAGCCCTTATTTCTTCAATTAATTTATCTACTGCTTCTCCGGCAGATACTTTACATATTTTTTTTCCGTTTCTGAAAATAATCCCGCAATCTTTTCCACCGGCAAAGCCAATATCGGCAGAACCCGCTTCGCCCGGGCCGTTAACCACGCATCCCATAACAGCGATTTTGCAATTCTTTTTATTAATGGTTTTGTCATTTTTTAATTTTTCTTCTAATTCTTCGGAAATTCTTAATACATCAACTTCTGTTCTTCCGCAGGTTGGACAACTAATAATTTCCGGACCGTAAGGTCTTAAATCGAGCGATTGTAAAATTTTCCGACCTACAACGATTTCTTCCTCCGGTGGTCCGGTTAAAGAAACGCGAATTGTATCGCCTATCCCTTCTGCAAGCAGAGTACCGATTCCAACGGCGGATTTTATTATTCCGGTATTAGCCGAGCCTGCCTCTGTGATTCCGATATGCAGCGGATAATCACATGCTTCAGCCAGTGTTTTATAAGCTTTAAATGTGTCCGGGATGTGACTCGCTTTTACGCTGATAATAATGTCGTGAAAATCACATGCTTCAAGAATTGCTGCCTGAGCGAGTGCGCTTCTGCACATTGCTTCGCCAAGTGAAATTCTTTTTTCGCGAACTGCCTGAGCCAGCTCGTTTTCCAAACTGCCGGCATTCACACCGATTCTTATGGGCACATTTTTTTCAATTGCCGCATTGGCGACTATTTCCACATTTTTTTTATCACCAATATTTCCCGGATTAATTCTTAATTTTGCAATACCGGCCTCAATAGCTTTTAATGCCAATCGATAATCAAAATGAATATCGGCAACTACCGGAATGGGAGAATTGTCCACAATTTCCGGCAATGATTCTGCCGCTTGGATATCCGGCACAGCCACTCTTACAATATCGCCTCCGAGTTTATGGATTTTGTTGATTTGCTCGAGTGTTTCTACCGTGTTCCGGGTATCAGTATTGGTCATTGACTGTACCGATATGAAATTTGTTCCTCCAACTGAAACATTTCCTATCTCAACGACTTTTGTATGATGTCTTTTACGAAAAAGCATTATTTAATTTCCTTTAAACCATCCGTGTTTAAGAAATGAAGTTGCAAGAGCAAGCATAGGTTTAACACCCAATGCTTTTTTACATGTCGGCGGAGTGTAAATGACTTCCCGAGCTTCTTTAAGCATATATCGCGGAACATAAAGTGAGTCGTGAATTTCCTGATTATTATATACTCCGCCTTTTTTTGGTGTTTTGGTTCCCGTAACAATTACACCAAACGGTATCGGCGGAATTCCACAAAAAGTCGGGAATCCATGCGGCCCTTCCGCAAGTTGAGTTAGCGGAGTGCCGTACCGGTAACGTCCCAACCATCCAATTTTTTTCTTTCTGTATTTGTCGGAAGGATGAAACGGATCAGCAATGATAAGACATCTTCTTGCCGGCAGTAATTTGTAGTGACTTACATAATACCGCATGACTAAGCTGCCGAGTTCATAGCTCAGGAAACTGACGGCGATATTTTCTCTTCCCTCAACAATTTCAGTATCAACGAATACGCCAAGCATCATTGCTGCGCGGTCGATTGTCCACTCTTTTGCCGGATATTTAAAGACATGAGGAATCAGCCCGTTTTCTTCAAGGAAGTTAGCAATAGTTTTGATCCTGTTTGCCGACGCGGAAAAACCCGGAACAATTATGACATGATGATTATGTTTATCAGGTGACATAGTTCAATTAAAATATAAATAATCTCTTCCACGCAGCAAAATAAATTCGATGAATGAACGAGATATATTTTCAAAGTAAAAAGGTTAAAAGTCGATTTTTCAACTTTGTTTATATACTACGTTATTATACCAAAGACGCATTTCTAAAACAAGTTTAAATTGATATTTGGTATAATATTAACTATGAAAATTTTAATTATGGTATTTTTATTAATTCCCGCTGCGGCTTTTGCAGGAAAATGGGAGACTTTGCAAAAATGTAAATTTCTGGCAAATCCATACAATGACGGGGATAGTTTTCACGTTTCTCATAAAGGAAAAGAATATATCTTCCGACTTTATTTTGTGGATACACCTGAAACATCTCTGAAATATAAAAACAGGGTGAAAGAACAGGCGAAATATTGGAAAATATCTCTAAAAGCAACAATTAAAATAGGTAAAAAAGCAAAGAAGTTTACCGCCAAAAAATTAAACAGCAAATTTACCGTCTATACAAAATGGGATGACGCTAAAGGTTCAAGTAAAATGCCAAGGTATTTCGCTTTCGTTAAAACATCTTCGGGTGATGACCTGGCTTCCTTACTAGTTTCTAACGGCTTAGCCAGGATTTACGGTATGCCAGCCGGCCAGCCAAAAGGCGACAGCGCAAATACAATTTCTAAAAAGTTGAAAAAACTGGAGAAAAAAGCAAAAAATAAAAAACTCGGCGGATGGAAAAAGTGACAATTCGGAAACAGCCGCTGACAACTACCACCAACCAACCCTTATGAAAAAACTGTTTTACCAACTACTAATCATTGTTTTGCTCCTTATCGGAGTTTCATCGGCGAAATCTTCCAACTTATTTACTTTTGTACAAATTTGCGACCCTCAACTTGGATTTGGAGAAAGCTACCGTCATGATGTTGAAACTTTTAAGCAGTCAGTAGAAAGAATAAACGAAATCAAACCCGATTTTGTTGTTATTTGCGGTGATTTGGTTAATTCACCGGATAAAAAATCATACTCTGATTTTAAGGAAATTAATGAAAAATTTACCGTACCGTCTTATCTGATTTCAGGAAATCATGACGTCGGAAATAATCCGACTGAAGAATCATTGAATCGCTACCGCAAAACTATCGGGAAAGATTATTATTTGTTTAAAAATAAGGGAGTCACATTTATTGTTGTTAATTCTCAACTTTGGAAATCACCTGTAAAAGGCGAAACGGAAAAACAGGATTCCTGGTTGAAAAAAAACTTGACTGCAGCTAAAAAAGAAAAAAGTCCGGTGGTTATTCTTCAACATTACCCGTTGTTTTTGGAAAAGTCCGATGAAACAAATCAATATTATAATTTACCGCTGAAAACCAGAAAGAAACTCATCAACTTGTTTGCTGAAAATGGTGTTATTGCTGTTTTAGGGGGACATGTTCACAAAAAAATGGCTAACGAATATAAAGGAATAAAATTTGTGAACGGGGAAACAACTTCCAGAAATTTCGACGGAACTCCTCTGGGATTCAAAGTTTGGGAATATAGTTCCGAAACAGTAAATGGGCAGGCCGATTCTTCTTCGCTGAAATGTAAATCCATTTCTCTCGATCTAAAAGAAATAAATGATAAACTAAAAGGACGCGACCTATTTAGCGATACATGGGTCGCTACGGACTCCATCGGAAGAAAACTTCCCGGTTTTGAACAGTGCGGAGCTCCTAAATCAAATAAATTCGTTGGAATTTTTTATTGGACGTGGCATCATACTAATCATATTGGTCCGTTTGATGTAACAAAAATTATTGCGGAAGCTGAAAAAACAGGGGAATTGCCGAAATGGGGACCGTGGTACAGCGGGCATCACTGGAGTGAACCTGAACTTGGTTATTATGTAAATACCGATCCTTATGTTAATCGTAAACACGCATCCATGCTTGTTGACGCGGGAGTTGATGTTGTACTTTTTGATACGAGCAATCCTCCGTTCACTTTTAGGGATGAATTTATGGCATTGTGCAAAACTTATGAAAAAATCAGAAATGAAGGTGGTAAGACGCCGCAAATCGCTTTTTTAACCCCTTTCGGTGACCCTTCAGCTGTTGTTCTTGAGTTAGCAACAAACTTTTACGGCAAAGGACTTTATAAAGATTTATGGTTTATGTGGGATGGCAAACCGCTTATTCTCGCTAATCCAACATATTTTAAAGATAATCCCGAAATCTCAAATTTCTTCACTTTCAGATGGTGCCTGGGAAGCTATTTCACAAAACCTTGGGAATCAAATCAGTGGAGCTGGCTTAACGCCTATCCTCAGCATGTTTTTTATAATGATAAAGGAGAAGCTGAACAAATGTCGGTTGGCGTTGCTCAAAACGCGATGAATAACGACCTCGCGTGTATGAGTTGCAAAGAGGGGGCGATGGGCAGAAGTTGGCACAATAATAAAAAAGATACGAGAAAAAATGCGGTTAATTACGGACTTAACTTTCAGGAACAGTGGGATAGAGCAAACAAAATCAATCCTAAATTTATCTTTATTACCGGATGGAATGAATGGATTGCAGGCAGATTCGATAAATTCTATAAATATACCGCCGAAAAAGACAGCTATTATACTAACGGAATGTTTGTTGACCAGTATAATCAGGAGTACAGCCGCGATATTGAACCAATGAAAGGCGGACACACCGACAATTATTATTACCAGCTTATCGCTAATATCAGAAAATATAAAGGTGTACGTGCACCTCAAAAAAATTCACCGGGTAAAACAATGACTATTGACGGTGAATTCAATGAGTGGGAAAATGTAAAACCGGAATTTCGGGACACACTTGGCGACACAATGCATCGTGATTTTCGCGGCTATGGAAAAACATATTATAAAAATAAAACCGGTCGCAACGATATTATATCCTCAAAAGTGTCTTGCGATGAAAGCAACATTTATTTTTATGTGAAAACACGCAACTCGATTACTCCATTCACAGATAAAAATTGGATGCTGCTGTTTATCGATATCGACCAAAATAAAAAAACAGGGTGGGAAGGATACGATTTTATTGTAAACGGTAACGTTGTTAACAGCAGCATTACAACCGTTAAAAAAGCTGAATCAGGCTGGAATTGGAAAACAACCGGTAACGCTAATTACAAATATTCCGGGAATGAAATGGAAATCAAAATTCCGCGGAATACACTTGGAATGACCAATAATATGGTGGTATTTGACTTTCACTGGGCTGACAATATCCAGAAAACAAACGATATAATCGAATTCTCAATCAGTGGTGACAGCGCGCCAAATAGACGGTTTGATTATCGATATCGGGCAGGTAATAATTAAAGCTGCTCAAAATGTGCAAGAGCACCGGGAATTCTAACTTATTTTTAGTCTGTTGCTTTGCAACAGCACAGTAAATGAATTTTTATAAATAAAAATTCTTTATTACTGTACTCCAAAAATCAAAGCCCGTGTACAAAAAAAATCGTTTTGCTGTCAATAATTTTGACGTAAATTATTTTGATATTTTAATTCAGCCAATAAGACTCTAAGGCAATAAGCTAAATCAAAAGTATTAATCATTCTGTCAACAATT
>JAOZSF010000338.1 GCA_029939815.1 bacterium | reverse complement strand
GTAATCTGGGTGTCTCATGATCCCGAACAGGCAAAGCGCATATCAAAAAAACATTTTCTCTTCAAAGACGGGAATATTGTAAAAACAAATTAAGTAAGACTTCAAATTTTTTCGGAGTACAGTAATAAAGGATTTTTGAAGAGCAAAAAATTCATTTACTGTGCGGTGTGCTGCGCCGGTCAAATCAGGTTTGTTTCATCATTTTATGCTGTTCTCATTCAACATATTTTGTCGATTGTTCTTTAAAACGTTATCTAATCTTTCCATATTCCGCAGACATTTTTTCACGTAAGGATGATTTGTTCCCAATGTCATTTCAACTATTAATAATGCTTGCTCGTATAAAGGTTTTGCTTTCGCGTAATTACTTTGCGCGCAATAGAACTCAGCTGAATTATTCAGAGCAGTTGCCACAAGATAATTATTTGATCCATAAATCTTTTTATATAAATTAACGGCCTTTTTATGAAATAATTCCGCCTTTTTAAATTCTCCTTTCATTTCATAAAGATTTGCTAATGTACAATAGTCAGTAGCAATATTTGAATGAATCTTGCCGTAAAGTATTTTGTCAATCGAAAGTGCTTGATTGATATTTGTTTCGGCTTGGGAAAGGTCGTTTAGATTAAGATAAACTATAGCAAGAATTCCCATATCTTTTGCGGCAATATAATTAGTTGTTCCAATTGAATTCCTGAGTATTTTTAATGATCGTTCGCCATATGTCTTTGCTGAATCAAATTTATCCTGAGTCATATATAATTCCGAAAGTAAAGTTAAACTTTCTGCCGTTTCAGCACTGCTTTTTCCTAACACCTCTTCTGCCATCTTTAACGCGCGTTTATGTAATCTTTCGGCATCGGAATATTTTCCCAGTGTGACGTACAAGTCTGCAAGGTTAATCAGAGCGTTTCGTTTGTCATTAAAAGTAGCTTTGGAATTATGCTCAACAATTGAGAGTGCGTGTGATAAAAATAATTCCGCTTTAATGTAATTACCAACATCCTGATACAGCAGTCCTAAATTACTTATGCAGGTTGCAAAATCGGGATTGTTTGTTCCAACGGCACTTTCACAAGTTTCTATTGCTTTTTTATATAGGGGTTCTGCTTTTGAAAATTCACTCTTTAATCTGTATAGTTCAGCTAAATTGTTATAACTTGCGGATACCTCAATTAAATCGACTTTGTTATTGTGTTCGGCAATCTTTAACGCTTTCTCAGCGGAAATTATTGCCTCATCATATTTTTCCGCTTCATATAAATCTGAAACCTTTTGATTTAGAATTTTTAATTTATTATTTTCATTCGGGAAAAAGTTGGATTTTATAAACCATCCGGCAATTAGTATAAATATTATAATCTTAAGTGTTTTTTTCATTTGATCCTTTCATGTTTATTTGTGCTGAAAGTCCGCCTAAGGAGGATTTATTACATTGCGTGCTTAAACTTTCTATTCCGAATGTCTAATGTCCAATGACCAACGTCATTTTTCTATTAAATAATTGCCAAGCACAAGATAATCTATCCCGGTACGTGAAAAACATCTGTAAGCGTCTTCCGGGGTGCATACAATCGGTTCATCACGAAAATTAAATGACGTGTTGATAATCATTCCACAATCTGTTCGTTCATCAAAATCTTTTATCACTTTATAAAAAAACGGATTGGTCTTTTTATCCACAGTCTGCACCCGCGCGGAATAATCAATATGTGTGATTGCCGGAAAAGGAGATCTGATCTCGCAAACCCGCTGCTCGAATTTCTGTATACTGTTATCTTGCGGAACTCTTAACTCTTCACGTATTCGCGTTACAAAAAGCATATACGGTGAGGAAATGTCAGATTCAAAATATTCGCCTACGCGTTCTAATAAACAAGCCGGTGCGAATGGCCGGAAAGATTCCCGACATTTTATTTTTTTGTTCAAAATCGTTTGCATTTTTGATGAACGGGCATCAGCAAGAATTGAACGATTACCAAGCGCGCGCGGTCCGAACTCCATTTTTCCGCGAAAGAGTCCGATGATTTTTTGTTTATCGATCAGTTCTGCTATTTTTTCTGAAAGAGTATTATCATCAAATCTTTCCGCGATAATTTTATTTTTGTCAATGAATTTCTTAATATAATTTTCTGAGAATTCGGGACCTAATAACGCGCCCTTCATTTTATCGGTTATGCCGTCACTTTTTCTTTCATTGTTTAAAACTTCATGATAAACGTATAAGGCGGCGCCAATCGCTCCGCCGGCATCACCTGCCGCCGGCTGCACCCAGATGTTTCTGAAATTGCTTTCGCGTAAGAGTTTACCGTTCGCGACACAGTTCAACGCGACACCGCCCGCGAGACAAAGGTTTTCACATCCGGTGATTTTCTGTGCGTGATTTGCTGTTCTTAAAATGATTTCTTCTGCAACAGATTGAATTGATTTTGCAATGTCGGCATCGAACTGTGAAAGTTCGCTGTCAGGATTTCGCGATTCTCTGTTGAAGAGTTTATGAAATTTTTCTGTGGTTAATGAATTTTTATCACTAAAATCAAAATATTCCATGTTAAGAGTGAAACTGCCGTCATTATTCAAATTCACTATCTTCTCAAAAATTAAATCTGCATATTCCGGTTTGCCGTAAGGAGCAAGTCCCATAACTTTATATTCACCGAATCCAACACGAAAACCGAGAAACTGAGTGAACGCGGAATACAAATATCCGATGGAGTGGGGGAATGGGTGTTCAATAATTATTCCCCCTTTTGTAAAGGGGGTAGGGGGATTTTTTTGTCGATTGCACGCAGTGGCGTGTCTTTGAGATTCAACAAAAAATGCGTGCCCCGCGCATGCAAGGGTTGATTGAGAAATCCCGTCACCTTCGCCGTCTAAAGTTATAACAGCTGCTTTTTCAAACGGGGAAGGAAAAAACGCGCTTGCCGCGTGGGCGAAATTATGCTTCACAAAATATATTTTCTTGTCGGGAAATTTATCTTTTATTATTTCGGATGAGCTTTCATAAAAAGCGATTGCGTCAACATCATCAATTTTTATTTTTGCATATTCAAGGCAGAAATCAATTGCTTTTTCAGGAAAAGAATTATCATTTTTCTTGCGCGAAAACCGCTCTTCCTGCGCAGCAGCAATTATCTCGCCATCGCGGAGAATTGCCGCGGCGGAATCATGATTAAAAGCGCTTATTCCGAGAATGTGCATATAA
>JAOZSF010000337.1 GCA_029939815.1 bacterium | reverse complement strand
AAAGTCAGGACACGGGTAGCGATTTCGGTTGGTATTCCTGATATTGTACCGTTTGAGTTAAGAATCAATCCGTTTTGTAATGTTCCTGAAATGAGAGACCAGGATGTTGCCCCGACAGTTCCTGTCGACAAAAGTTGTTGATTGTAACCGACATTAATTATTCCATTAGCGAGATTTGTGTTTAGAATGGAAACATTGACAGCATTTTCAGGCATAAAATAGGCGTTATCGATTTCAAGAGTTAGAGCTGCTCCGTGACCCGGGTCGATTCTGAAAGCTGCGATTTCATCATACCAGTTTGTGTCTGATGAAAGGTCAAGTTCAATAGTGTGCCACTGGCCGTCTCTGGGAACAGATTGAGTAATTAAATAAAAGTTTCCTGCTCGTGGGAAGAAATAAAATTGAAAATTTTCGTTTCCGCCGGAGGAAGGAGTCATGCGGACTCTTGTATAGAATTTTTTGTAAAGATCGGCATTTATTCCGCGTGCGGAACTTATATTAAAATAGGCGTAAGGGTCACTGTTAGTTACAGCCGCCTTCCATATTCCGTTTGTAACAATTGGTGTTCCCATAGCATGAGTGGAAGCGATATCCTCTTCACGGTCAAAAGTCCATGGTCGGATAAACATTGCCATTGGCGGTGACCATGAGGAAACTGTTCCGCCTGAATCTTCCGAACGGATACGCCACCAGAGCAAACCGTCAGCCAGGAATTTTCCGTTATAAATATTTGAGCATTCTGTTAAGCCGTCAGCGGAATAAACAATGGAAGTGAAATCGAAATCTGCGGCGACTTGCATTGTGTAAGTGATTCCTGCGGCTGAAGGTTCGACAGGTTTATCCCAAGTCAAAATCGGAAGAGGAGAATCAACGACCAGATCAGGGGCAGCCATGCGTGGGGGCAGCAGTTCAGGAACTATGCTCAAATTTTCGATAGAAAAAGAGACACCGTTTGCATTTACAGGGTCCATGCGGAAAACTCTGATTTTGCCGGTCCAGTTGGTATCATCGGACAGATTTAGTTCATAAGAATGGCTTCCGGGTTGAACCGGTATAGAGTTCCAGAAAGGTCCTGCTGTTTGAGTCCACCAGTAGAATTGGCATGAAGCGTTTGCCGAGGAAGTCATTTTAAATCGTATTTTTTTATAAAATTCAGAATCAATGAATGCGCGTTTCGCATTTTGATCGGTTGATAAATAAAAATACCCATCGCCGGAAGAGTCTGTAGCTGAGAAAACGCTATTTGAGAAGATTTCGCCTGATAAATTATGTGAGTTATTAATCTCATCAGAAGAATCAAAATTCCAGCAATGATTTGCTTCAAGTCTGAACCAGTCTATTTTTACTTCACTTCCGTTTTCCGCTCCCGGAAAGAATTTAATTTGGTCGATATTTTTCCCGCGCCAGTTTACGTCAGCAGACATATTAATTTTATATACTTGCCAGCCTTGTCTTGGAACGAACTCGACATAAGCGGTATTTCCCGAATTGTCATGCCATTCGATTTTTCCGTTTCCCGAAGCGGCATTTGCTATATACATTCTGAAAGACCCGGCATAATAAGCGTCGGAAATCAGGAAATGACTGCTTTCGTCCAATTCGAGAGAAATCATTGGAGAATTTCCGCTTGTATTTGCCGACATAATACCATTTGTAAAAATAATTGAAGATAAGTCCGCGGAATTTTCAATATCATCGGACTCGCTCATTGTCCAGATAATGTTTTTTGAACCCGGAGCGGCTTCGTAAAATTTCAGTCCGGAATAAGAATCAGAAGAATGACTCGAAATGAATTGCTGTAAAGCGGTTTCAAAAGCGTTGCTTACAATTTGATAAGTCGGCTGCCCATACCAAAGATAAGGGCAGACAATATGCCCTCCGGAATTCCAGACGGTATTCAGCGCAGAAAGATTGTTAGCGACGGATGTTGTCAGGGGATTGTATTCGAAGATGCCCCAGCATTTATTATCATTGCGAATAGCATTAAAAATCGTTGTATCAGATGCTCGTGAGCCATAAGTAGTTATTCCGTCGGAGCCGTTTTCGACAAATGCGGTTGTCCATGGGCTTGCGTATTTTCTTTCGTGTTCGCTTGTGGTGTTCGGATCAAACGGAATTTGATGACCGTAAATGCGATCGGGATTCCAGCCGATTTCCTGTGTCCAATTTATCTGTGTTTGTTCCATATTATTAACCTGAGCAATTCGGAAATCGTTCCATTTTTGCCAGTAGGAACCTGAAGTCCAGTTGACTGATGTTGGCGGTTCGACATTGTCCCACGAAGAATAAGAAAAACCAAAAGCGTTGTTGAAATCTGTTAAAGTTGTGTACTGCCCTTTTCCAACGTACAATCCGCTACCGCTTAACCAGTCGCGGAACTCCTGTTTTGACCAATCGCTATAGTCGCAGTATTCGTCGTTTGCGGCGGTGTTTTGAGCGTATTCAGACGACATGGTAGTGAAAACAATTAAATCAGGATGTTGTTCACGCTGCCAATTAATTGTTCCTGCGGCGATGTGATTATTTTGCCCTACATAATGTTGAACTACATCAGCATTTCTTGACAGAGTAAGCTGCATTTCGAGGAATGGAGAGAATGTACCTGCCTGTTCATTAGTATAAGGATTTTGCGGAAGTGCTGCATCGCGAATTCTGCCTAAGCAATCTTTTTGCAGCAATTCCCCGTCATTATATTTTTCGAGATAATTGTGCAGAATATCTATTGATTGGTCTGCACTATCACCCCAGGGCATCCCGTTAATAAAATAACCAATATGTGAATCACTTGCCACAGCCGGCGCCAATTGGTCACCAACTTCTCTTGCAACATAAATATAGTCATAGTATGAGCCTTGAGTATGAAGAAGAAACCAAGTTGCGCCGCCATAACCCACTTTCAAATTTTTGGGCATAACCCCACCGTTCAACTTCAACATCGCATCGCGATAATAAAAAATGTTGTTTAGATTATCGGGTGCTGTGTTAAAGCCGCCGAGAGTAGTAATGTAAAAAGTTTTATAATATGCTTCATCGATTGGATCGGCATTAACAGGAGTGGCAAGAAATAATAAAATACAGACAATAAGCAACGTTAACTTCACATAATCAAGTGAAGTTGAAAAGAAATTCTTCATTTATTAAGAATGTATTGTTGTTAGACACTAACCGTTGCAAAACGTTTGCTTTCGATTAGCGAAGAGATGCCT
>JAOZSF010000336.1 GCA_029939815.1 bacterium | reverse complement strand
CGAGAATAAATTATGCGGAGATATTTGCCACGCAGTTGGATGTTGAAGGAGCGAAAGATGTTTATCGCGATGCCGTTCAATATGTCAAAACGGATTCAGACAAGAAGATGTGGGCAAGTTATGTTGGTTTTTACGGGGATTTTTATAAAAGAAAAGGGCTGGACGTTTCGTGGGTGATCGATTTGTTGAAGGAGCAGGCGCCGAATAACCCTTATGCTCATAAGAGTTTGTCGGAAGTATATTCTCGTTTGGGACAGAGAGACCAAGCGCGAAAAAGTGCGGTGGACGGAATGAATTCTACAACAAACGAAGAACTTCAAATACAGCTTGCGCAAATGTTCATGAGAACACGCGATTATAATGATGATAACAAAGCTTTTAAAGTTGAATATGATGAGTTGCTGGAAAAATCGCTGATTCCACCTTTAAAGAAAATAATTTTAAAAACTCAAGCGCTAAACTATGATGAAAGAGATGAAAAGTTACCGGCGCTTTGCATGGCGGCAGCAGAACTTGCAACAAATATGGACCAACGATTTGAAGCTTTGGTCCCTCTTGCAAATCTTTATTCACGTGACGGTAATAATAAAAAAACAAAGGATGTGATAGATAAACTTCTTGCCGGAGAGAAACCGACTGAAAAAGTATCGAAAAGAATTTTTTACTGGCTGAAAAATATTGGCGATACAAATGGCGCTATTGAAATGATATCCTCAACTCTTTCTTCAGAAACAAACGAGGAGAAAATTATTTCAATGACCTTACAAATCGCTACTATCGGAAAAGATATTAACGAAGACGTAATAAACAAACTTGTGGAAAAAATTCCAAGTAACGGGAATTTATACGCACAACTCGCGGATATCTTTAAAAAACACGAATGGTACGATAACGAAATTAAATTTCGTAAAAAAGCTCTCGAATTTCTTACCAGAGATTATGAAAAAAATGCTCAGGCGGCGGAACTGATCAAACGATACATAAAATTTGATGAATTAGATAAAGCGGAAAAATTACTTACCGATTACGCAAATGTTTTGAGCAATAACGCAAACTATACAATAAATTTATCTACAATTTATCTTGCACGCGGAAGAACAAACGATGCGTTTGAACTTTTGCTTACCAATTGTGGAAAGATGTCCCGAGAAGCCGATAAGGAAATAATTTTACAAAGACTGCTTGGATTTAATCCGTCAGATAAGAATCAACTTTTGCGCGCAGTTGCCGCTGCGGAAAATATTGTTAAAACTATTTCTCTTGATATAAGAAACGCCCGTCGTGAACGAATCTATCAACTCTTAGTTAAAGCTTATATTTCGCTTGAAAATCCTGATAAAGCGCTCGATTTATGTAAAAAAATATTTTTAATCGGAGGGCGGGTAAATCAATTCCCAAATGTTTGCCGAGCAATAAACAATCCTGAAAAAATAAAAAGTTTTATTAATGATATGCTCGCTTCAGGCATTTCACAGTCTTTTTTCTATACTTCGGTTGCAGCAGCGTGTGAACAGGCGATGCTTCCTGAACTTGCGCTGCAGCTTTATGCAAAAGCGTGGGAAAATTCTGACGAACAATGGAATAGTGCACGTTATGCTGCAAATGCGATTCGCCTCGCTAATGAGTTGAAAGATTACGCTTTACGTGATGAGATTCTAAATAGTATTATAGAAAAATATAAAAGCGGAAAAGTCGAATACTGGTCATTATGGCAAATTTCAAAAGTAATGCGCGAAATGAATCTTAATGATAAATACGTAGAGATACTGAAATTGGCGATTGAAAGTTCTGAAGGACGAAAACGACAAAACGCTATCTCATCCCTTGTCCAAAATTACAGAAGAAATAATGATAAACAGGGAATGAAAGATTTGATCAATAATTATTTCATAGGTGAAGAACTTGATGTTGTAGGCAATACCATGCTGATCGAACTTTATAATGCAGTCGGAGAAAACTCAAAAGCTAAACCTATTCTGAATACTATTGAACAACAACTTACGAACAGAGCTTCAATCTCCAGATACGGCGGTTATTTACTTTATTCTTTGAGAAATGCCGGTGAGGGAGAAAAAGCGGTAAAGCTTGCAGAGAAATGGTTTAATGACCCTGAAGCATCCTTTAACAACAAGGTTGATTTACTTTATGTGATGAGCTGGCAGGGCGATAGTAAAAAAGCTCTGGAACTTGCCGAAAATTTATATAAAACGATGCCGGAAAATAATTCAAAAGATAATATTGTCAGAGTACTGATGAGTATGTATGATAGCAACGGTAACTTTGAAAAATATAAAGAACTCGCGGAAGAAATCGTTAATAATCCTAATGCTTCAACATGGCAAATCGAAAACATTGCCGATAAATATAAAAATAAAAATCTTAACGCGGAAGCTTTAAGCGTTTATGACAGAATGCTTGATAAGCTTGACGAAAATAATCCCAGGAAATTTGATGTCCTTAACAGACAGGCAGAACTCTATATTAAAATGGGTGACCCGAAATCAGCTATCGAATGCGCTGTTCAGTCGGCTGCCGCGCGACCGGAAGACCCGGGAATTAGTTCTCTGCTCGCAACGGCTTATCGCGCTGACGGTCAAAATGAAAAAGCTCTCGAAGAATATTGCAAGGGGATAAAAAAAGGAGGGAATAGTTGGTGGCAAAGAAAATGTTGTGAGCAAATTGCTGAACTTGTTCAGACTACCGATGTGGATTTTGACGCGACATTGCTTGCAAATTCTCTGCTTGATGAAAATCGAACTGTTCAAACTTTATTAACTGCGGCAAATTTATTCTCAGTCAGCGAAAATATAAATAGCGCGGAAAATCTCGTTAAAGAAGCGCTTGGGCAAACTACTATTGATTCACAAAAAGCGACTGTTTATAACCAGTGGCTCGGAATGGTAAGAAGAACAGGTGACGAAAAAATGCTCGACAAAACCTTGAGAGATTATTTCGATGTCGCAAATAATGATACTAAAGCAGGACTCGCAAGGCAAATATCTGACCTCGCAATGAAATCAGGTGATTACGAAAAAGCAATTACCGATAGTAAAGCTCTACTCGAAAAAATAAAATCTTCACGAAATAATAATTGGGAAACCTCACAAATTAAAAAAAATATCGCTCGGGCGTATATGGAAACCGGCGATACGGAAAACGCGTGGAAATCTATCAGCGAAATGACCGAATCTTCAAAAAATAATATTT
>JAOZSF010000335.1 GCA_029939815.1 bacterium | reverse complement strand
AACCGATTCGTCCACCGAAGATAATTGATTTATCATTTCCAAGTGAACGAGCAATTCCACTCAGTTTATAAACAGCATTAGAAACTACTCTGACTCTTTGCTGGATGCCGACAAGTTTTTTCATTGGGTTTTCGATTCTGACAGCATTTCTGAATTTTTTTCCGGTAACATTTATGATTTTAACAGTATTAGAGAGAGTTTTTGCAGAATGCCATAATTGCCAGTTCTTAAATTTTTCATTAAACGAACCGTTTTTCAGTAGATTTAGTTTTTCAACGACTTTCGGTTCTGTCCGTATATTAACGACAGGAGCCGACTTCACTTCACCTGTTTTTTCTTCTGAAGCTGAATCTATTTTAGTTTTTTGATCAACAGGTGTTCGTTTAGCCATAACGACATTTGGTAAATAATAGTATCGCCATCCGAAAAGGGCTGCAACTATTAATATCACGAACAATATTATAAATAATTTAGTTTTCATATTTTTCTGATACTTTTCTCACTAAATTTTGCATTAGCGGATATGGTTTATCAAGTTTATTAACAGGTTTAGTTTTACTGTGTTTAATAGTAATCACTTTATCACGAAGTATTTCATCAACAGATAGATACGTTTTAAAATCAATATTTTTAACAGGAATATTTTTCATATCAAAAGCTATGACAATATTATTATTTCCCTGTTTGCATGGAATTGTAATAAGTTCCCACCCAATTCCTTTATTAGCAGACATACCAACGGATTTTTTGTTAATCATGCTATTTTTAATTTTAAGAATTCTATTAAGCAATAATTTAACTTTTACTTTTTTTAATTTTGGTACGGAAACATTACATTTAAAAACCCCGTTAGATAAAAATGTAATTCCTGAGATTTCGGTTTTTGAATTATCAACTGGGTTGTCATTATCAATCAACATAATTTGTTGATTATAGTCATCAATTATTGTTGATTGAACTCCATCACCTGAAATACTTTCTATCGCAACAGGTGAGATAACATTAAAAGTTGTTGTTGCCCCGCCCGAATAAGAAATTTTATATTTTGTTTCCGTATCGACACTTTCAATAAGCTCTGACCGGACATTAATTGGAGCCGGTAATTTGATATTTTTAATTGGATAAGTTTCCGCCTGCCAAACTGCTTCGCCGGCAATAGATATTTTAGAATCATTTTTTGGAAAGATAAATTCATGATAAGGATAAACGATTTCACAAATACCGTTTGTGATAAGAAGCTGTGAAGCAGTAACATTAATATTTGTCAGCTGCGGATTTCTCAAACTAACATATCTGTGGCTGTTTTTTTCTCCCGTATAACCAAAAAGTTCCATTTTAATCGGATTACCGAGGAAAAAGTGTGAATTAACCATACAACTATCGAGTGACTTTGCCCACCGTAACGCCCTCGCCATAATTTCCCATCTTTTTTTTGTAAGATTTGATGGAGTAATATAAAGTTCACGCATTAAAGTTCCACGCCCGAAATAATTCATAACATAATTTGCCCATCCTTCATCTGATTCATATTTAACCGGATAAGCGACATGAGTTCCATCAACGATACCGTGAGTCATCAAAGCCGACAGCGGAAAAATTTTCCCATCTGCAACTACAATTTTATAGAGAGCGGCATCGCGATAATTCATTTCAAATTCGCTGCCATAAGTTGCGGGAATTCTTTTGTTATATTCGTGGTCACCGCCGCCCATCCATATTGTATCAATATAAGGCAGCCACCACGGACTTGGCCAGATGCCGGTAGTAATAGCGAGATAAATATCCGGATTGATTTTCATTTCCATTTTCAAAACAGAAATTAAAGCATCAACATTTGCTTCAGTACTTTGTTCCATAGTAGGAAAATGCCCGTGCGCATTATGTCCGCAACCGAAATAATTAAAATCATGTTTAAAATAATCGATTTTGCCGGTCGTGATTATATTTTTAAGTTGTTTACGCAAGGGTTTATTATATTTTTCATCCGAAATACAATAAAATTTTGTATGCGCCGGTTGAATCCCCTGTTGCCTCCCCCAGGAAGTATCCAAACTATGACCTCCAATAGGCAGCCACAATCCGAGTTTCATATTTTGGTTATTAACCGCCTCGTACAGCCCGGAAAAGCCGTTAGGCAATTTCTTTTCATCAGCTTTCCAAATTGAACGCGGATTAAACCAGCCGTCATCAACAGCAAAAACATCAAGCGAAGTATTATAAGGAGCCAATCCATTTTTGATTCCGGCGGCAGATTTAGCCATATTCTTTTCTGTAAGATTATCTGCCCGCAAATCACACCAAGTATTATAAAGTGACAATGAACGAGGAGGACGCCGAATAGAATTCACATAATCATCCATAATTTTTCTCACGGGAAGATTTTCACCGCCGCCAACAATCATGCTTTGTAGCGCCAGAGGTTTAGAATTAAAACGATAGCCCGGGAACTGTTTTAAAATAATTTTACCGTTTTCATAAAAATTTCTCGACCAGGGATGTTCAAGACCAATGAACCATTTATCATTTAGAAATAATGGTTGGCCTTTCCCGCCGAGTTTCGGTTTCGCGGAAACGTTCCATTGAACATGATAAGCCGCCTGATCAGTTGCAAGAGTAACATTAGGATTACAAGACTGTAGTTCGATTTTCCTTCTAATCCACGGTTCATTTCTTTTTGCCGAGAAGATCAAATAAACATTACATTTCATTGTTGGTTGATAAAAAACGAATTTCCACGTTTGCCAGCCGCGGATGAGTCTAACTGACCGGCACATTTCCGGTGTAACAGTTATTGCGTCTTTAACAATATACGATCTATTTTGCCAGCCGATAGTGTTTGCATGTCCGACTCTGAAGATAAAATCTTCACTTCCGGCGTTAATTTTTAATTTTTCGCCGGTGATTTTATTTTCAATGAACGTAGTTTTAACAATTCCGTTACTGATAGACAAATGCCAGGCGAGCTTATTATTTGAGATGATATAATTCCCATCTGTAAGCGGAACATATCTCCACCAGAACAATGCCAACGCAGCAATAATAAGACATGCGATAGTAATTAAGATAATTTTTTTCATATTTTTTATTGTATTTTAGAGCATATATATTTCATTTCAGGAATCAGGAGTGAGATGAGTGAGTTCCTGACCCCCGTTTTATTTTAGTATGTTTTCTAATCGTTCTAATCTTTTTTTTAATATCAAATCGT
>JAOZSF010000334.1 GCA_029939815.1 bacterium | reverse complement strand
GGGGTGGCAGCAAAGCTGACGGGGTGTGTTTCCTGTAATCAGTGCAACATAAAATGTGCCTTAGTGGCAAAAAATAAAACCATTTGACAGAACAATTAAAATCCCAAAAAACAAAATTATGAAAAAAATATTCCTAACCTTATGTATCGCAACTATCGCAATTTTTACCGCTCGTGCTGAAAAAGTTGAATACAAAGTATCAAAAAATGTTCCGGTTGATACTTTTGTAATCAAAAACAAAGTTCTTGTAAAAGATACAAAAAAAATCGGGATTGATTACTGGCCTAGCTCTTATCAGCATTGGTCTAAAGCAATTTTTAATAACCTTTGGAATAGGTTTGGAGCTTTTGAACCTCGTATTCTGGTAAACTGGGGATATGTCGAAAAAGGTGGCAAAAACTCTTTTGTCTGTGATAAAGGTTTCGGATTGTCCGGATGGAATAAATGGAAAAGCGGGTATTGGGATGGCGCGGAAGTTCATGTTTTCGGATTGACAAACGGACAGTTTAAATTAAAACGAAAAAGCAAACTCGTAAAATCTGTTGCAGGAAAAAATGTTGTTGATACTTACACTCTTGAAGACGATGGCGGCGCGGCGCTTGAAGCCGGCGATTGGATTTGGATGAAAAAAATATATTTAAAACCAAGTCCGCATCAACAAATAAGAAATCTAAAAACCGGCAAAAAATGGAATAAAAACGGTATAGATAATTTCGCAAAAACAGTTAGTATGATTGGAAACCCTAAATGGGAGCTTGTTATGAAACCGTGCCCGGAAGGCGGTTCTACCTCGGCAATGAAAATCACAACTACCGGCAAAGGTGGCTTTTATACTTTTCATACAGGCGCAAATGATGACCGGTTTCATAAATGGCCTGAAGGAGAATTTCACTGGGAAGGATGGCTGAAAAGAAATAAACCGGGAAAGGTTAAAATTGATTTCGGCGGCTTAATTACAAAAACTTTTGATGTAGGGAAAAAATGGAAAAAATACGAGTTCGATTTTAACCCGGCTGAAGCTTTTAAAAGTTACAAGCGGAAAGGTTCGCCTCAATATTCAATAACTGTTCCTGATTCCTGTGAACTTTTTCTTGATAATATTATGATCTATCAAAAAGGGATAGAGCCATTTGCTACATATCCGGAAATTATTGAGAAATTAGATGAGTTTAAACCGGGAATGATCAGGTTTGCTAATATAATTTCAACAAGATCTGTTGATGTTGCTTTTTCTAAAGGCATAAATCAAAAACAAGAGCAGGATGCGACAAGAGGAGGTTATTCTCCAACATTTAATCCGATGACTGCTGTGGATTGTTTAGAACTGACAAAAAAACTGAAATCTAATCCATGGCTAATTGTTCCGGGCATGATGAGTTTAGATGATTGTGATAAAATCATGGAATTTCTCGCCGGGCCGGCTGACAAAGGTTTTGGAAAAAGAAGAGCTTTCTACAATCATAAAAATCCCTGGACTGATGAGTTTGATGTTATTTATATCGAAATAGGCAACGAACAATGGGGAAGTAATTTCTCTCATTGCTTTAACAGAAAACCTGAAGATTATGCGCGACTTGCTGATATGTTAATTCGCAGAATGAAAGCAAGTCCTTATTACAACCCTGATAAATTTAAATTTATCTGTAACGGCTGGTCAAGAGCAAATGAACGCACGGGTTGGAGCGCTAAAGTTGCAAGAAATTGTCCGGCGGCTGATATCATTGACGATGCGTTTTATTTTGGCGGCTGGGATGGAGTTACTCTTAAAAGTGAAGATTCTTCTTCGCTTTACCAGAGCAGAATGTTATATTCTCCGCATATAGTAGAAAAAGATATTATTGAATCGCTTTGCAATGATCCTGAATTATACAAAAAAATGGCGAAAATATTATCCGAAAATCCTTCTCTGCAAAATGATGTTTTAGAGTATATTATTTCTGATAACGGAACTTATTGGAAAACTCCGTTCATTGAGATTTTAGAAACAATATTAGAAGCAAAACCCGGAACAGATTTAGATTCTTTAAGGCGAACTCTCAACTTAAGAATCTCTGCGTTGTTTGACAGAGAAATAGCAAAAAAAGCAACGAAGAAATTTGCGGCTGTTTTTGCTGAAAACGAAACTGAAAGAACGAAGTTTTTAAAAAATATTGCTGAAAAAAATGCTTTTAAAAATGAAGCTGATGAAATTTCAAACTATCTGATTTCCAGCTTAAAAAATGAGCTTGCTGCTTGCAAAAACAAAATTCCAAAGGATAAAAAATCTATTAAAAAACTTGAAAAATTAATTTTAAATGAAAAAATTGTAAACGATAAAGGTGTTCAGTTATTTGCTTTAAATGCAATAAAAACTCTCCTCGCAAATAATCCGGATCCTCTTAACAAAGTGGCAAATAATCCAGTGTTTATTGAAAGCGTAAGAAAGAGAATAATGAACCTGTTTGGTGATAAAGTAACTGAAGCAATAAAAGCTGATAATCTTGTTGCGGAAAAAATATTGATCAAATATGATAAACTTCCTAAAAACCCGGATAGTGGAAATAAAGAAAAAGCAAACTACGAAGCCGGTCCAGGTTATTCTTTGCCGGGACCTGGAAAAAAACCGGCTGAAGAAGAAGAAATGTTCGGGAAATCTCTTGCGCTTGGAATTTCTACTTTAGATGCTTTTATGTATGAACTGGAACGAAAATTCGGGTTCCAATGTTATTTTAAATTCGGCTTCGGAAATTACTGGTCATCACATGTTGATAGCGATAGCTGGAGAAGAAACCCTTCTTATGAAGCTTTGTTAATGGTTAATGAATATTGCAACGGAAATTTGATGGAAGTTGATTCTTCTAACGTTAAACGCATTAATATTCCGAAAATGAAAATAAGCCATATTGATAATCATGGGAAAGCGCATCATAGTGAAATTGATGGACGCAAAAATGTGCCTTTAACAAAATGTTACGCGTTCCAGGATGGCAAAAAACACAGTTTTCTTCTTTTCAACCGCAGCTTTAAAGAATCAAGAAAAGTAAAATTAGAGCTGCCTTACACTCCGGATTCAAAAGCTGTTTTGCATAAACTAACAGCCAAAAGCCCGATGGACACAAACCGCAAAGAATTAAAAGTAAAACAGTTAAAGAAAGTAATTAACGATTTCAAAAACGGCTATGAAATAACTTTACGCCCGGGCGAAGTTTTGATTATTAATAACGAAGAAAGCGAT
>JAOZSF010000025.1:6426-12121 GCA_029939815.1 bacterium | reverse complement strand
CAGGTTGCGGCACGGCATAAAACTATCAGGTCATTTCTTACTGACGTTCTTCGGGTTCCTGATGAAATTGCGGAAACCGATGCTTGCAAAGTTGAACACGCGCTTGGCGCAACAACATACAACCGGCTTTGTGATTTTCTTGAACATCTTGATGCAGATAAACTTGAAGAAGATAACACTATTCCACTGACAATGATGAATCGCGGCGAAACCGGGACATTAAAAAGAATTGCCGGCGGAGCAGACAAAACCCGCCGCCTTGCCGGAATGGGCGTTCGAGTTGGAACGAAAATAAAAGTTTTGCAAAACAATCACAGCGCACCGGTACTGATAAAAGCCGGTGAGTCAAGAGTGGCTATCGGTCGCGGACTTGCAACATGTTTGCATATAAAACCTGGAAAATAATTAAATTACAAATTCATCGCGAAGAGATGAATTTCCTGAGAGTGACCAAAGACAAACAAAAATTGTTACGAATAATGAAAAACAAATTTACAATTGCTATCGCGGGAAACCCAAACTGCGGAAAAACATGCCTCTTCAACAATCTCACCGGCGCGCATCAAAAAGTTGCGAACTGGCCCGGAGTTACCGTTGAACAAAAAACGGGTTCATTCGTCTTTCAGGAAAAAGATTTTGAAGTGGTTGACCTTCCGGGAACTTACAGTTTAGCGGCATATTCAATAGAAGAAATTGTTGTTGAAAAATATGTTTGCGAGACCCCGCCTGATTTGATCATAAATATCGTTGATGCAACAAATCTTGAACGTCATCTTGTTCTTACCGCTGAAATGCTTGAGATGGGTGTACCGATGATTATCGCTTTGAATATGATGGATGAAGCGAATGATTTAGGACTGAATATCGATATCGATAAACTCTCAAAAATGCTTGATGTTCCGGTTATTCCAACCGTTGCACGAAGAAATAAAGGGACTAAAGAACTGCTCGGAAAAATTATTGAGTTTACCGCTTCACCAAGAATCCCTACTTCCACAATCGATTACGGCAGAGAAATAGAAAAAGCTATTTCATCACTCACTCCCCTGCTCCCGGACGTTAAAACTAAGCTTTCAAAACACATCAGAATCGTAATGCTTTTAAGCGGTCGCCACGCGCTTCCCGAAGACACTTCTAATTCTGTATTACAAAAAAATATTGCGGAAACCAAAGAAAAGCTCGAACAAATTTTTGATGAAAAAATTGAGAATGTTTTCGATGGACGATGGTTCGGCTTTGCAAACGGCGTTGCGAGAATGTGCGTAAAAAAAAGCCGCCAGACAAAATTCAATATTACAGAGAAAATCGACGATTTCCTGACTCATCCGATTCTTGGACTTCTCATTTTCGCCGCGTGCATGTGGCTGACTTTCCAACTTGTTTTCACTATCGGTAATCCTCTCGGTGGAGTTATGGAATCCGGTGTGGAATTATTGAAAGCATCCGTTTCTTCCATTCTGCCGGATAATTTTATCCGCTCACTCCTCGTTGACGGAATAATTTCCGGTGTCGGCGGAGTTATCGTCTTTCTACCGAATATTCTTCTGCTCTTTCTCGCGATCGGTTTTCTCGAAGATACAGGTTACATGGCTCGCGCTGCGTTTGTAACCGACAGAATTATGCATACGATGGGACTGCACGGCAAATCATTTATCCCAATGATAGTAGGTTTCGGCTGTACTGTTCCCGCAATTATGGCAACCCGTTCTTTGGATACTAAGCGCGACAGAATAGTTACGGCATTAATAACGCCGTTTATGTCATGCAGTGCGAAGCTCCCAGTTTATTCATTATTTATCACGACTTTTTTTGCTCCGAAATTAAGAACTCCGGTTTTATTCTCAATTTACTTTTTCGGAATCATGGTCGCGATTATTATGGCTAATGTTCTCGGCTTCCTCTTCTTCGGAAAAGAAAAATCTCCCCTGCTGATGGAGCTCCCGCCATACAGGCTTCCAACTTTGCGGAGTGTTATAACTCACATGTGGATGCGAGCCTGGATGTACATTAAAAAAGCGGGTACATTGATTCTTGTTGCCGCGATTGCAATCTGGTTTTTATCAAATTACCCGAAGACTGATACGGAATCAGTTCGGGAAAGTGAAACCGTAAAAGTTCAAATTGCAAACAGTTACGCGGGACAAATCGGGAAATTTATTGAGCCGGTGTTCAAACCGCTCGGTTTTGACTGGAAAGGTTCTATTGCTCTTCTCACAGGATTTGCCGCGAAAGAAGTTGTTGTCTCAACTCTCGGTGTAATTTACGGTGTTGGTGATTCTGATACGGCATCCGACTCATTGCAAACAGCTTTGCAAAACGACTCTGTATTCGGTAAAAAGCCATTAGTGGCTTACACATTTATGGTTTTTGTTTTGCTGTATGTGCCTTGCCTTGCTGTTGTCGCGGTTTTTCTAAAAGAATTTGGATGGCGGTGGACTACATTCCTAATTTTCTACACAACGGCTGTTGCATGGATATTTGCCTTTGCGGTAAAAACCTTCGGCTCAATTTTTGTCTGAGAAAGGATGAGCGTCGAACGTCAAACGTCTAACATCAGCATCTGTTTTGAGCTTCCGTTTTTTTACATCAAAGAAGTTTTTTCCTCTTTTTGGTATAATATCAAAATAATTATAAGAATAACTATGGAGAAGATTTATGCCTTTTAAAATTTTGGAAAAGAAAACTCTTGCTGATAATGTTGTCTCATTCTGGGTTGAAGCCCCGCAAATCGCTAAAAAACGCCGCGCGGGACAGTTCATCATTTTAAGACCTAATGATGAAAGTGAGCGAGTACCACTGACAATCGCAGGAGTAAAAAACGACGTTGGTGCAATCCGACTCATTGCGCAAATTGTCGGAGAAACCACGCGTGAACTCGCAGCACTTGATGAAGGAGATTTTATTCGTGATCTCGCGGGACCTCTCGGTCATCCGACTCCAATAAAAGATTACGGAACTGTTGCTTGTATTGGCGGCGGAATAGGTGTTGCGCCTATGCTGCCTATTGCTGCCGCAATGAAAGAAGCGGGCAATAATGTCATTACAATTGTTGGCGCGCGAACAAAAGACCTGCTAATTCTTGAAGATGAACTTCGTGAGGCAAGCAGTGAATTTATTATCACAACCGATGACGGGTCTTACGGTGAAAAAGGATTTGTAACTGACGCGTTAAGAAAAGTGATCGCAGAAAAGAAAATTAATTTTGCTGCAGCTATCGGTCCGGTGCCAATGATGAAAGCGGTTGCCGGTGTCACCAAAGAGTTTGACATTCCCACTATAGCGAGTTTAAATACTATTATGATTGACGGAACAGGAATGTGCGGCGGCTGCCGCGTAACGGTTGGTGACGAAGTTAAGTACACTTGTGTTGACGGTCCCGAATTTGATGCTCATAAAGTTAATTTCGATGAACTGCAGCATCGCCTCGGAACTTACCGCGATTACGAAAAGAAAGAAGAACATGATTGTAAGTTGGAAGGGAAGATATAAGACAATAGATGGATTAGTGGATGACTGTGCGGCAAGCGCACATTATTTCATTGGATGGATTAGCAATAAAGATTGTATAAATTAAACGCTAATAAATTTATGAATGACAAAAAAGGCATTCGATGGAAACAACGTTTCCAGAATTTTGAAAAAGCATATCAACTTTTAGAAAGAACTCTCGAAATTGAGAATCTTTCCGAAATTGAGCGGGGAGGTTTAGTTCAATTTTATGAGATAACGATTGAACTCGCATGGAAATTATTAAAAGATTACCTTACGGAAGATGGTTTTATTATAAAATCTCCACGTGAAGCAATAAAGCAAGCTTTCCAATCAGAAATAATTGAAAACGGTCGCACATGGTTAGAAGCATTAGAAAGTCGAAATTTGACTTCACATATATACGATGAAAAAACAGCGATAAAAGTTGCAACTGAGATCAGAGAAAAATATTTTCTGATTTTAACTCAACTTTATAATTATATGAAAGCAAAAATGTAAAAATGAATATCGGACTTGAACAAAAAGATATTGATGAAATTCTAAATATCGCAGCACAGTTCTCTGAAATAGAAAAAATAATTGTTTTCGGCTCGCGTGCAAAAGGAAATCATACAAAAGGTTCTGATATCGACTTAGCAATTTCGGGAGAAAATATAACTCCGGCTACTTTAGTAAAATTATCAGAAAGACTCAACTCCGAATCTATGCTTCCCTACTTTTTCGACATTTTACATTATGAAAACATTAATAACGATGAATTAAAAGATCACATTGACAGAATAGGTAAAATATTATTCAAAAAAAAAAAAACTATGAAAAACGACTTGACCGCAAAAGAAAGAATGAAAATTCCAAGACAACCTATGCCGGAGCAACCGCCGGAAATCCGCCGCGCTAATTTTAAAGAAGTCCCTCTCGGTTATACCGAAGAAACTGCAATAAAAGAAGCGCAGCGATGCCTGCAATGCAAAAATCCTAAATGCGTGCTGGGATGCCCGGTGAATGTCCGCATACCTGAATTTATTAATAAAGTTGCTGAAGGTGATTTTGATACCGCGCAGGAAATTCTTCTCGCGACAAACAGTTTACCGGCGGTTTGCGGAAGAGTATGCCCGCAGGAAACCCAGTGCGAAGAAAGATGCGTTCTCGCGAATAAAGGTGAACCGGTCGCTATTGGCAGATTGGAAAGATTTGTTGCCGACACCGCGCGTGTCAAAGCTGAATCATCACAGACAGAAAAAACTGAAATAACTTTGCCGGCTCCTTCCGCGCCTAAGGTCGCGATTGTGGGGTCCGGTCCTTCCGGACTATCCTGTGCAGCGGATCTTTTGCAGGCGGGTTATAATGTCACACTTTTTGAAGCATTGCACGAAGCCGGTGGAGTGTTAGTTTATGGTATTCCGGAGTTTCGACTTCCAAAATCGATTGTAAAATCAGAAATCGATGCTTTGATTGCCCGCGGGGCAAATATGGTTACAAACGCCGTTATAGGTCGATTGTATACTATTGATGAGCTTCTCGACGAAGAGGGATTTTCCGCGGTATTTATCGGCACAGGCGCCGGAACGCCGAAATTCCTGCGCATTCCCGGCGAGAATTTAATAGGTGTTTATTCCGCAAATGAATTTCTCACACGCGTTAATTTGATGAAAGCGTATAAATCCGATTCCAGAACTCCTGTAATTCGCGGAAATAAAGTCGCTGTTTTCGGCGCTGGAAATACCGCAATGGATTCCGCAAGAACATCTCTTCGAATCGGTGCGGATAATGTTTACATTATGTACAGACGTTCCAGAAAAGAAATGCCGGCAAGAATTGAAGAAATACATCACGCGGAAGAAGAAGGAGTGAAACTTGACCTATTAGTAAGTCCGTTGGAATTCAAAGGCGATGAAAACGGATGGCTCAAATCTGTCGTTTGTCAGAGAATGGAGCTCGGCGAACCCGATGATTCAGGCAGACGCCGCCCGGTTCCGATCGAAGGTTCGGAATTCGAGACACCGATTGATGTTGCGATCATCGCTGTCGGTACAGAATCAAATCCGTTAATTCGTCAAACAACTCCTGATCTTCCAATGAACAAATGGGGTTATATTGAAGCTGACGATGACGGTATAACCGGTAAGAAAGGAGTTTTTGCGGGTGGAGATATTGTTACAGGTGCCGCAACGGTAATCGAAGCGATGGGCGCCGGAAAGAAAGC
>JAOZSF010000025.1:0-6326 GCA_029939815.1 bacterium | reverse complement strand
ATATTGTTACAGGTGCCGCAACGGTAATCGAAGCGATGGGCGCCGGAAAGAAAGCAGCTGCCGCGATTATTGAGTATATTAAGACAAAATGAAAAAACTATATATTGAAACAAGTGTTGTAAGTTATGCTGCTTCTGAAATATCTAAAGATATAATCATTGCAGCGCATCAGATTTTAACATCAGAAATGTGGAATAAACTATCTAATTTCGATGTATATATATCAGAAATTGTCATTGATGAAATTAGTAATGGAAACAAAGAAAATGCAATAAAAAGATTAAAAGTTGTTGAAGATTTCAAAATATTGGAGTTGACTAATGAAGTCGAAAACTTTGCCTATACACTTATTACAAGAAAATTAATTCCTGATAAATGCCCTGAAGATGCTTTGCATATTGCATTCGCAGCGGTTAACAATATTGATTTCATTGTAACTTGGAACTTTAAACACATAAATAATATTAATATTAAAAATAAAATCAGACTTCTCGCAGAGGAATCCGGCTTTGCACCGCCTGTAATTTGCTCACCTGAAGAATTGATAGGGTAATAAAATGAAAGATCCAATAGTTGAAGAAATTCGAAAAATCCGTGATAAACACTCTAAGAAGTTTAACTATGATTTACATGCTATTTGCGAGGACTTTCGCAAAAAACAAAAGAAATTGAAAGATAACACTGTAAATTATATTAAGACAAAATAGAAATGACCATCGATTTTCATACACATGTCTTTCCGGAAAATGTCGCTCCGAAAGCGATTGCAGCTCTTGAAACTGCCGCAGGTGAATTCAATTTAAAAGCTGTTGCTGACGGAACGATTAATTCTCTGAAAGAATCTATGCGGGATAATTGTATTGATTATTCGGTAACTTTCGGTGTTGCAACAAAAGCGGCACAGGTTTCTTCGATAAATAACTGGGCGATAGAGAACAACACCCCCGACTCCGGAATTATTTTTTTCGGCGCAATGCACCCTGACTATGAAAATCAAATTGGGGAAATCAAAAGACTTGCCGTCGCGGGCATAAAAGGGATAAAGCTTCACGGCGAGTTCCAAAGATTCCCCGCTGATTCTGAAGATATGTTTCCGGTTTATCAGGCATTATCAGATTCCGGGCTTTTTGTGATTTTCCATTGCGGTGATGACCTTTTCGCGGGCGATTCAGGTAATTCATCAGCTGAAAGAGTAAAAAATGTAGCTGATAAATTTCCGGATTTAAAAATTATTGCTGCTCATGGCGGCTCATTTAAACAATGGGAAAAGTCGATAAAATATCTTTCGGGTGAAAAAAATATCTGGATTGATATTTCATTTTTACCGGGATACATTTCCGATGAGCTTTGGAATGAGCTATTAGAAAATTTTGGATATAAAAAAATATTACTTGGTTCTGATTTTCCTTGGATGGGTCAAAAAACAGTAATTGACTGGTTGAAATCCAAAAAACTTGATATAGAAATCGAAAAAGCAATCCTCGGAGGGAATGCTGAAAAATTACTGGAACTTTATTAGTGAGACCTTTAGACCTTTAACTTTTAACCTTTGACTTCTTATGAGAGTAATCGCACTATACGGTCCAAAAGACCTTAGAGAAGAAGAATGGCCGAAGCCCGAACCGGGTGCCGGCGAAGTCCGTGTAAAAATTAAATCCGTCTGTATCTGCGGATCCGACACGACTCAATACATTACAGGTGGAATAGGCGGCTTTAAAACTCCTGTTCCATTTGTGCTCGGACATGAAACGGCAGGATTAATTGATGCTGTTGGTTCCGGTGTTGAAAATTTATTTGAAGGAACGCCTGTCGCAATCGAACCTGATATTCCTTGTATGGAATGTGAATTTTGTTTAACCGGCCGTCAAAATATTTGTCCCAACGTAAAATTTCTTGGAACACCGCCTGTACAGGGCGCTCTCGCTGAGTTTATTGTTATTCCCGCTAAAAACGCTCTGCCGGTAAAAGCATCTGTTACTTTTGCTGAAATAGCCTGCATTGAACCTCTGGCAATTGGAATTTACACCGCCACAAAAATGAATATTACTTGCGGCGAAACAGTTGCAGTTTTCGGTGCAGGCGGGGTTGGAATTTCATGCGCTATTGCTGCTAAAAAAGCCGGTGCAAGAGTTATCGCGATTACCGATAAAGTTCGATCCCGACTTGAAATTGCAGAAAAATTCGGAACTGAAAATATTATCAATATCAACGAGCAAAACGTTGAAGAAAAAATTCTCGAGTTGACTGATGGTCGCGGCGTTGATGTGGCTATCGAAGCCGCTGGAGAACTGCCGGCTTTGCATGATGCTATTGCTGCTGCTGCCATCGGCGGGCGTGTTGCTATTATTGGAATTCCCCACGAAACCGAGTGGAGTTTTTCAACATCCGCCGCGCGGCGCAAAGAGCTTTTAATTCAAAACATCCGGCGTTCAAATCATTCCACACAAACAGCGGTTGACTGGATTGAACGCGGTGAAATAAAACTTGTCGGGCTTGTATCTCATAATCTTCCATGGGAAAAAGCTGAGGAAGCGTATAACAAAGCCGCCGCACAGGAAGAAGGAACATTAAGAATAAGTTTAGAGCCGGAAGAAATAGACGAACCCTTTTACCCTTAAAAATTGCTTTTGAAAAATCAATTTTATTAACTATTTTGAGATTATACAGCCCATTTCCAAGACGGCAACGAACAAACCTTAAAAAATGAGTAAAGAAATTTTATCAATTTTAAATAATGAAAAACTTTTATTATTGCGCGATAATCATTTCGCGCGAATGAAAAAGCTTCATGATAAAAGTTATGACTCCCCTGCTGCGTTCGTCCAAATGGGAATTAACGGAGCACGCCCGGCTGTTCTTGGCGATAACCCGAAAAGCAAAGTTGAAGAAGCACTTGATGAACTTACCAGACATACAAAACTTCTGGAAGACAAGATTGTTTTTCGACCACTTTGTGTGGAATTTGATATCTACGGTGTTCACTTTCCTGATAAAATATTCAACGCAGAAGTCTTTCAGGTTGACGGCTCATGGCAGGTTAAAACACTTGATTCCTCTATCGGTAGTCTTCAAAAACCGGATTTGGATAATTGCCCTACTTGGATTTTGGCGCGGGAACTCGCAAAAGAATTTGTGAACGCGAATGTTAAGTTACCACTTTTCGGCACCCCGACAATTTCAAGTGCACTGAATGTTGCGGTAAATCTTTATGGTCAGGAAATATTACTTTCGATGATGATTGACCCCGCCGGTACGGAACACGACTTAAAAATTATAAACGATACTTTATGTGAAATACATAAATGGTACATTACAAATGTTCCGGCAGACCAGCTTCAACCAGTAGTTTCCTGGGAACGAACTCAGCCGCCGGGATTTGGCCAGTTATGCGGCTGTACGACGCAACTTGTTTCACCTGACATGTATAAAAAGTTTGTTGCCCCGCTTGATGAGGAGATTTTATCACTTTATCCGAACGGCGGAATGATACATTTATGCGGCAGCCATACTCAGCATATTCCTGTGTGGCGCGAAATGAAAAATCTTCACGCGTTACAATTAAACGATGCCGCCGCGGAAGACCTGGAAATATATTTTAAAGAGATGCGTGAAGATCAGATTTTCTATATCAACACCTGTCCCGGAATGACAACAGAAAAGATAATGAAAATCACCGGCGGAAATAGAGTAGTAATTGTCACACCCAAAGTCAAGCCGGATGCAATTAAATTACAAGAATATAGTGGATATAAATAATCATCCAAAAACATTATAATAATTTAAATCGAGTAAAGTAATGACTAACTTTAACTTAAAAATAGGTGAACTGGAACCCGCGCTCCCGATTATCCAAGGAGGTATGAGCGTTGGTATTTCTTTATCACGTTTAGCTTCATCTGTTGCAAATGAGGGTGGAATAGGGATTATCGGTGCCTCAGGCATTGGTCTACTTGAACCTGATTTCAATACAAATTATAGAGAAGCAAACCAAAGAGCTCTGAGAAAAGAAATAAGAAAAGCAAAAGAAATGACAGATGGAATCATCGGTGTAAATATAATGGTGGCAGCTTCTGATTTTGATGACCTGGTGCTGGTCGCTATTGATGAAGGAGCAGACTTGCTTTTCCTTGGCGCCGGACTTCCACTTAAATATCCGAAAACATTATCACTGGATAAAGCAAAAAAAGTCTTGACTAAAATAGTTCCCATCGTATCTTCTGCAAGAGCAGCTAAAATCATATTTGATTATTGGGCAAGAAAATATAATCATGTTCCTGATGCTCTGGTTCTGGAAGGACCTTTAGCCGGCGGACATCTTGGTTTTAAGAAAGAGCAGATTGACAATCCCGATTATTCACTGGAGAAGTTACTAACAAAGGTTATTTCCACCATAAAACCATTTGAAAAACAATTTAATAAACACATTCCTGTAATTGTTGCCGGCGGTATATATTCAGGAGCAGATATTTATAAATTTATGCAGCTCGGCGCTCAAGCAGTTCAAATGGCAACCAGGTTTGTTGCAACTCATGAATGTGATGCTTCCATAAAATTTAAAGAGGCGTATGTAAATTGCAAAAAAGAAGATATTATTATTATTGACAGCCCTGTCGGCTTACCCGGTCGAGCAATTAAAAATAAATTTCTTGAGAAAGTGGCAGCGGGAGTAAAAATTCCTTTTGAATGTCCTTGGCGCTGCCTGAAAAGTTGTGATTTCAGAAAGGCACCCTATTGTATTGATATCGCACTTACCAACGCAAAAAAAGGATTGCTTGATGACGGCTTTGTCTTCGCGGGAACAAATGCATATCGTGTAAACGAAATCATTTCTGTCAAAACACTCTTTAAAAATTTATTGGAAGAATATGAAGAAGCGTCAACACAATAAGTGTCTAAAAACTTTTATTTGATTGCGGAATGTTTATATTTTTTAATTTTATGAATTTAGGCATAAGTGCCGCAGTAGGTGCTCGCATACCATAACTGTTTGAAGTATTTACAGCAACAGTTTCATCGGAAATCCATTCAATATTTTTAAACAGATTAAAAAAGCTGTCAGTCAAGCGAAAATTGAACGGAATTTTCATTTCACCATTTTCAAAAATCAAAGCGCCGAAACGTGAACACGCGGTAATAATCCCTTCTGTCATATTCACAATATTCATATAATGAAGATGCGGGATAAAAAGTGTTGTTTTTTCATTTTCCAGAATATCTTCAAAAGACGAAGCATGTTTTTTTCCCGGAAGAACAACAGTACTTAATCCTTGAACGTCGTGACCTGTTTCTTTCTGTTTAAATTCATCCGCGCTGTCCCTATCCCACATAAATTGTTTAAAGACGCCGTTTTTAACAAATACGAATTCGTTGCGTTTATTTCCATTAAGGTCAAATTTCCGTGGAAAAGTTTCACGGTAATCGGGGTCATCAATTATAGTTAGTTTATCATCGAAGACTTTTTTGTCGATGTGTTCATCACGCAGGCACGACATTTTTCTTTTGAATAATCCGCCGCTAAAGCCTATATAACCCATCATATCGAGAATTTCAGCGAGTGCTCCACCGCTGAGAATAACGTCATAAGTTCCCGGTTTAACAATTTCCGGCGAAGAATTTTGATAGAGTTTGAGAAGGGTTGAGAGTTCAGAATTAATTTTTTGAGGATTCAGGTCGCTTTTTGAAACAGCGGACTGTCCGGCAGCAATTTCCCATTTTTCCTTTGAATGTACAAGTTCGAAAGACACCTGTGCATCACTAATAGCGTAAAACAAAACATTATCGGAGAGTGTGTTCGCAATTGCCTCCCATATAGCACCTGTGGAGAAAATTCCCGATAGTTTTATTTCATCAGATTCCAATTCCCCCACCGCTTTATTTATAAAATCAAGTTTTTCCGAAGATGTCATACTCACGAGTTCGCTGTCATAATTTTCGTCATCATCGGGCAGGTTGTCGAATGGTTTTAATGTAACCTCATAATTAACTTCATCGGCATTTTTTGATATTTCATCCGCGGCGAGGATTGCATTTTTCATTTTATCAACAGAAGACAAATTTGTTACTAGACTGTAAGAGCCCAGTTTATTTCCACGATGAG
Source organism: bacterium (assembly GCA_029939815.1). GTDB lineage: Bacteria > Auribacterota > UBA3054 > UBA3054 > B51-G9 > B51-G9. The sequence goes on along the minus strand of JAOZSF010000025.1, from coordinate 229 downwards.
CTGTAACGATGAGTTTAATCTGCTCTTCGCTCGTATTCAATGAAACGGCGGAATTAGCGAGACGAATGAGGTTGCCTTTTTCCGCATGAAGAAGATATTCAGCAACGATATTTTTTTCACGGGCAAAGTTGTTTAATTCAGCGAGAATATTTTTTAGTTTATTTTTCATGATATTTTTTTGAATTTTTGTAGCCGAGATTTTTAATCTTGGATGTTTGTTTAGTTTTTC
>JAOZSF010000333.1 GCA_029939815.1 bacterium | reverse complement strand
CCCTGTCCCCCTTTAAAAAAGGGGGAATAAATACCATCGAACCGGGAAAACTCAAATGCCAAAAAATGAAACTCGGCGCGCCGGACGAAAGCGGACGCAAACGCCCGATTCCCATAGAAAATGAATTTGTAACTCTCGATTGCGACTCGCTAATCTGCGCCATTGGCGAAAAAGTTGACAAAGAATTTCTAAAAAACTTCGGTATAACCGATGGAAGAATAAATTCCATTGAAACAAAAAAAGAAAATATTTTTATCGGCGGTGACGCGCTGCGTGGGCCGGCGTCCGTTGTTGAAGCGATCGCCGACGGCAGAGCGATCGCGGAAAAAATAATTAAAGAGGGTAAATTAGAATTTCCGGTAAAGACTGAAATAAAGTCTGAATTCAATCGCGGAGAAAATGAAATTTTTAACACAAAAGGAAAAATAGAAACCGCCGTAAAAAATAATCTGCAAAAAGAAACCGAAAGATGTCTTGCCTGCGATACCGTTTGCGATAAATGTGTTGAAGTATGTCCAAACCGCGCGAATATTTCTGTAAAAATCCCCGGATTTAAAAACATTTCACAAATAATTCATATCGACGCAATGTGCAATGAATGCGGTAACTGCGAAACTTTCTGTCCTTATGACGGTGCTCCATACAAAGAAAAATTCACATTATATTGGAGTGAGAAAGAATTTACCGAAAGTTCCTCTGACGGATTTTTTGTTCAAAAAAACAAAATGGAATATAAAACAACAGTTAGATTAAACGGAGAAATTTTTTCATTTATTATTGACAAAAATTTAAAATTTGGAACCCTGCCCGATAATCCGTCAATAGAAAAAGCTGCTTTGGTGTGCTGTGCCGGAATTGACTATTTAGAATAATGATTTGGCGGCTGCAAAAAAGTGGCTTTCTGATACTTAAACATCCATTTTCAGCGAATAAACACCCAAAAACGTTCCTCTATTTACATTTTTTTCGTTTATTGTTATAATATGCAATAAATTTAAATTGAATACTAAACTTAAACATTAGAGACGGTCTCTAATGATTTAAGTGTAAATTATAATATATTAATTAAATATGACTGAAAGTATTTTACAATCGTTAGTTTTTCGAATTTTCCTCAATGGGCTCATTGTGGTATATTTAATTTGCGCATTGACGCTATTCGTTTATTCGGCTAATTGCTACATAATGATTTTTCTTTTTAAAAGACGCGTCAAAAAAGAAATGGACAAAAACCGCAACTTTTTAAAAGATTTCGCCGCCAAAGCCAGCGATGTAGAGTGGCCGATTGTAACTACTCAACTGCCAATTTTTAATGAAAAAAATGTCGTCGAAAGATTGATTGATAATGTCGTTAAATTAGATTATCCGGCAGGCAAACACGAAATCCAGGTTCTTGATGATTCTACCGATGAAACGACCCCTCTCGTTGCTGAAATTGTTAAAAAATATCAAGCAAAGGGAATTAATATAAAACACATAAGACGAAGCGACAGATCAGGTTTTAAAGCAGGCGCTCTTCAATACGGAATGAATATCTGTGAAGGAAGTTTAATGGCTATTTTCGATGCCGACTTTTTACCGGACTCCGACTTTTTACGCAAAACTGTTCCTTTCTTGATAGAAGGACAGGAATACGCCGCTTCACAGGCGCGTTGGGGACACCTTAACGCTGATTATTCCTGGCTGACTACCGCGCAGGCGATCGGACTTGATGCACATTTTGCCGTTGAACAAAGTGCTCGCGCGTGGAATGATCTTTATATGAATTTTAACGGTACCGCCGGTGTTTGGAGAAAAACAGCTATCATTGATGCAGGCGGTTGGCAGGCAGATACTCTTACAGAAGATATGGACCTGTCTTACCGTGCTCAACTTGCGGGCTGGAAAATGAAATTCGTTTTTGATGTCGCTGCTCCTGCTGAGTTACCTACTGCGGTAACAGCTTTTAAATCACAGCAGTTCCGTTGGGCGAAAGGTTCAATACAAACGGCTATAAAACTCATCCCGACAATTTTTCGTTCCGGCGATTCTTTGCTGAAAAAAGTTGAAGCTTTTCTTCATCTTACCCATTACGTTGTTCATCCCCTTATTCTAATTCTCGCGGTTCTGGCTTTGCCTGTTTTGTTCTTTTCAAAATATATGCTGCCTATGGAAGCGTGGTTTGGATTACTCGGATTATTTCTTATCAGTACAGTTGCGCCTTCCTCTTTATATCTTTTCGCGCAACGTGTGATTTACGATAAAGCTTGGAAAAAAGCCGTCTTCCTGCCTTGGATGATGTGCGTTGGCGTTGGTCTCGCGGTAAATAATTCCCGCGCGGTTATTGAAGCTATAATGGGAAAGGAAACTCCTTTTATCAGAACACCAAAAACCGGCGATGCACCGGCTAAAGCCGAGAAAAAATACTTCACAAAAACAAATCCCCTCATCTGGCTGGAAATTATTTTTGGAGTTTATAGTGCAGCAGGATTTGCAATTACTATTTCTTCAGGAAGATTCCTGTTAGGTTATTTTATGTTGATTTATACTATCGGATTCCTGTTCATAGGCATCTCTTCGCTAATCGAAAGCAAACGTTTTGCAACGGTTAGTGTCTAACAATAATACCCACACATAACGGATTTCAATAACGCGTTTGCCCTTTCTTATTCTTCGTGGAACGATGTCGAACCGCCAACCTCTGTTGACTGGACTTCAGGTTCCTACTGGCAAAAGTGGAATGATTTTCGCATCGCGATGGTTAACAATATGGAACAGGCACAAATAACCTGGACTGTGGAAGCAGGTTGGAGGCCCGACAGAACTTACGGTCATCAAATTCCTTTCAATCCCGCGACCACAAGTGACCACGAACATAAATACGCGAGCCCGTGGACAACTACTTTTGTTTTAAACGGCGCGAATGGAATTACAACTTACGGACCGCGTACATGGGACACTACTATTTTCAACGCGATGTACGCCAACGACAAAATTTGGGGAATTTTTGAATATAACCCGCTATCAACTTCTTCTTCACAAAATCTTTCAGAATCGATCCCGTTAACGTCGCAGGCGTAACTTTTTCGCTTGAGCACCTGACTGTTTCTCCTGAACTTACAACTCCGCAAATCACCGCGCCGGACGTAGTTGTAAACTCTCCGTTTCCGGTTTTCATCTGGACCAAACGGTACAATATCAGGAATACCAACCGAAATCGCTACCCGTGTCCTGACTTT
>JAOZSF010000332.1 GCA_029939815.1 bacterium | reverse complement strand
CCGTTGGCTATTGAGAACTCCGACCTCAGCGAGGTCGGCTACAGAATCCCCAATTCCGTTGACTAAATAGTAGTTTGCGTGCCACTTTTTGATGAGTTGCAGGCACTTGGATGAAATTGTCCCGAAGAAGCGGGACAATTTGATTTCCTGCTTTATTCACTAGAAAATTTCGTGAATCTTAGTCAATTTTTGAATTGTTCGATTTCGCCGAAAATGGGCTTATTACTGTACTCCAAATATAATTGGTTTATCCTCTTGCCGCACGGGAGTCCGCAACTGCTTTCTCATCATGCGCGATTTGCATATCGCTGTCAACCATCATTTTCGCGAGCCCTTTGATGTCAACTTCGGCTTCCCAGCCGAGTTTTTGTTTTGCTTTTGCCGGGTCGCCGAGAAGTAGTTCCACTTCACTTGGTCTGAAGTAACGCGGATCGATTTCGACATATTTTTGCCAGTCGAGATCAAGATATCCGAAGACTTCGTCAAGAAATTCGCGAACGGAATAAGTTTTACCTGTGGCTACGACATAATCGTCCGGCACATCGGCTTGCAGCATAAGCCACATAGCTTTAACGTAGTCGCCTGCGAATCCCCAGTCACGTTTTGCGTCAAGGTTTCCGAGGTAGAGTTTATCCTGAAGTCCGAGTTTAATTTTAGTTGCCGCGCGGGTGATTTTTCTTGTAACAAAAGTTTCGCCTCGGCGTGGTGATTCATGATTGAAGAGGATTCCATTACATGCGTGCATGCCGTAGGCTTCTCTATAATTAACTGTTTGCCAGAAAGAATAGACTTTTCCACATCCGTAAGGACTGCGTGGATGAAAAGGAGTTTTTTCCGATTGAGGGACTTCCTGAACCAAACCATACATTTCGCTTGAAGATGCTTGATAAAATTTTGGCATGGGGTCAAGACGACGAATAGCTTCCAATAAATTTAATGTTCCGAGCGCGCCTGCAGTAACTGAATAAACCGGTTCGTCAAATGAAACACGAACATGTGACTGTGCGCCGAGGTTATAAACTTCATCAGGTTTTATATCTCTTATTAATTCGCTTAATCGGGTTCCATCAGTAAGATTTCCATATTCGAGATGTAGCCTGGTAACCTGATGCGGATCTTTGTAAAGATGTTCAAGACGTGCGGTATTAAAAGAAGAACTTCTTCTTATGAGTCCGTAAACTTCGTATCCTTTATCGAGTAGTAATTCAGTTAAGTACGAGCCGTCCTGACCTGTAATTCCGGTAATGAAAGCTTTTTTTGGCATAATTTCCCCTCTATCGTTATTTAAAATTTAATGACTAATTTTACAAACATAGAGTTTTTTTGTCAAGTATTGATTTGTTAACGGTTAATTTATATAATAAGCATTATGGACAAAAAACATATAACATCAATAAAGATAGTTGCGATTTTTATAGCAGTTTTCGTTGCTATTTTCATCGCAAGAAATAAAGAAAAGTCTGATACTGAAATTCAGACAATTCTCCATCCATCTAATCCATCAAAAAAAGTTGTAATAAAAGAAGTAAAAGAACTTCCGGATAATTTATCTTCTTCCGGGACAAACTCTACCGTTGTAATTACCAATGATAACAAGGCAACGCCGGTCAAACTTAATAGCAATATGCGTTTAATTCCGGATGAACCTTGTCCGGTTGATAATTTTGATGCTTATGTTGACGATGCGTTGCAGATATTCAGAAAAAATCTTTCCGACAAAGAAAAAGACGCGGCATTGCAGAATGTTGACGCGATAGGTATGCCGATAATCATGCCTGTAATTATGCTGGCGCTGGAAGACAAAAATTCTGAGATCAGGAGCACAGCAATTGACGCAATTCAATCTCTTGACGATCCGTGTGTAATTCCCGCGGTTGAAAAGGCGATGGACGACACCGATCCGATCATTCGCCAGGACGCGGTTAACGCTTTATTGAATGTAGATGACAAAGGAATCAACGATGCGTTAATAAAAGCGGTTAATGATTCTGATGAAGATGTTCGTGAGTCCGCTTTTGAGGTAATGCTAATGCAGGAATCGCCGACAATTTTACCTGCCGCGGAAGCTGCGGTTCAGATAAAGAATCCTGACACTCAGAAGCAGGCGATAAGCGTTCTTGAGGATATTCCTTCAACGGCAGCGATTGACGCGATTATAAATTACGGATTATTAAGCGATTATGATGAAATAAGAAAGACAGCCACAAAATCTCTCCAAAATCTGACGGGGGAAAAGATTAATTCTTATGATAACTGGATTGAATGGTGGGATAAAAACAAAAATTCATGCCCGGAAAATCTTGACGCAACTGAATGGGCGAAGTGGTGGAAGGAACGGTAGTCGCACTTTAGTGCGAATTGCGCTAAGCGCAATAGTGTTCGGTGTTCGGTATTCGGCCCCAGCATACGCGGGGCGCTATCGCGTAATCGGTAATTTATGTACTGAGTTAAACAGAAAGACGTTTGAAGAATTACTTTTCCTCAAGTTTTTTTATTTCATCGCGCAGTTTTGCGGCGGTTTCGTAATCTTCGTTTTCGATAGCTTTTTCGAGTTCATCTTTTAGAAAATCTATTGTTTTCCCCTGCTTGGCAGGATGTGTTTGTTGACTCTGAGCAATAATTTCCTCCGGGAGAACAATTGCCGCTTTATCCATTAATTTTTCTGAGACAAAAATCGGCGCGCTGTTTTTTAAAGCAATCGCGATAGAATCGGATGGTCGTGCATCGAGTTGGAAAGTATCTCCCTCGGCATTTTTAAAATAAATATCTGCATAAAAAGTATTTTCTTCCATTTTTGTAATAACAACTTTTGTTATTTCTCCGCGCAAAGAATCAATAATAAATTTAAACGTGTCGTGAGTCATTGGGCGTGGCGGAGGTTCTGGATTAAGCATCATTGAGATTGCCTGTGCTTCAGCCGAGCCAACAATAATCGGCAGGCATCTTTTATCATCCATATCCTGCAGGAATACGGCGAAGCCGCCCGGCTGCTGAGTCGGCGAGAAACCGATAACTTTTACTTGAATTAAATTATTATTCATAACATTTAAATTATATCAAAATAAGTGTTTTTGAGCAACTTCTAAATTTCCCTCGGGTGCATGGAAATTTTCGAAATTGGCTAATGGAGGGTCAGCATCCATTCCATGGATTTTTGCAACGGATTTTTCTGTATTCTGTAGCCGACCTCGCTGAGGTCGGAACTCTCCGCAGCCAACGGCAGCG
>JAOZSF010000024.1:10194-12165 GCA_029939815.1 bacterium | reverse complement strand
AGAAAAATTCTCACGTCTCACTACATTGTATCACAAAGTACCTCGTTTGTCAAGGTACGAACCGTGATGAGGTGCACCGGATAGTAACTTGTGCATCGTTCCTACCAAGATCCGGCATTGAAAGGGCAAAAAAACTGAAGCTCCCATCGTACCCGAAACTCTCCGGGCGCGGCGCGGGGCCCGCGCGGCCGATGGCTGCAGAGAATTCCGACCTCAACGAGGTCGGCTACAGAATGCGATTAATTCCGACTTTAACGATGGTTACTGTGGGAAGTAAGACGCGGTTCCAAGCTCGTCTATGATTAACAAAAAAATGTCAATGATAGTCAGATTTGGAAATCCGACTTACTTTTACCGTTGGCTGCGTAGGTTTATTTAGATTTAGAAGCTGAATCGCAGGCCCATATAAATATTACTGTCGCGGACCAGTTGTCCGAAGAAGGTATGAGGTTCTTTACCGATAAAAACATTTGCGCCAAGGTCGACTGTCCAATAATCGGTAATTTTGTATGAAATATTTGGACGGAGATAAGCGTCAACGTCTGTTGGAGAAAAGTAAGAAAAGAAAGAGAGTTTTAGATTTTGATCTAAAAGTAACTTTGTAACTCTGAATGTCAGGATTTGCCTGAATTCTTCAGTAGGATCAACTCCGGTTGGATTATTATCGCGATATCTACCGTAATCCATCATCCATTCAACATAGTATTGAAGACCGATTGTAAGGTCTTCGCCAATTTTTCTTCCGAGAAGCGGTTCCATATTCAAGTCGTATCCGATAAGCCAGCGGAGTTGAGAATTATTAACAAACATATTATCTCCTCCGCGGTCGGCGGCGGAATCATAATAGCCGAACTCAGTACTTGCAATACCTTTCCATATTGGTCCCCGAATACTTGCTCCGTAAACGTTAAGTCTCGGGAAAGTAACTTGCCCTTCTGTATTAAATCCGCTTGGTGTTTTCCAATAACCGTTATAAAAGTAAGCTGCTACCTGGTATGATTTGTTAAAGACCTGCAGATTTCTATATGCGCGAACATGCCATTCGCAATTATTAAACCAACTATTTGGAACATCCGCATCGACTTGCAAATCTTCACCTTCGCGCTGATGAGTCATCGGATTCCAGTAAGAAAGTCTGCGGCCGGTTATATATTTATCCGGCTGAAAAACGGGAACAAATACCCCGTCAACATTTATCCAGTCACTAAACACGCTTAATTTCAATCCATCTGTAGGTGCCTTAAGATATTCATCATCGCGACCGATAAAGAAAGACTGCCAGTCTTTCGGGAAGAGGTCATTGATGAACAGCATATCCCCTACTCCCCAAGTAAGGATTTGGCGTCCTATTTTGACGTCAGCGAAATCGAACGGGCTGAATTCAACATTCGCTTCTCTAAGGTCAAAGCCCACATCGGTGGTAACAAAGTCACCATAGACATCACCTTTAAAATTAAAGGTTGTAGTTTCCCAGCTTACATACTTAACGTTATCGAAGATATTCCATTCGAAAGTTTTATGAGCTTCAAACTGAGCGCGCAATTCTCCGATAGAAGCGTCTCGTTCATTTTTATCATGTTGAGTTCTGATACCGCCTCTTGTTTCAAAAAAACCGCTTATTTCGAGGGGGTATTTTTTTGCCTGGAAAGGTATTCCGGTTTCCATTTCCACATATTCAAGAAGTGTGTTCGGTCCCCTTGTAAGATAATGCTGAACATATCTCGGACCATAATCAAGAAAATAATAAACCTGTCCTAAAACACTTTGAGGACGGGAATCCATCGGAACAATATACCACGGTTCTTCAACCACTTCATTTTCAGCGGATTCGCTAAAAATCTCTGAAGGTTCCGGTTCGTTTTGTTCGCTATCAGATCCGAAAATAGAATCAAGGTCCGGCGAATCGGAGTCGGTTTTGTTTTCATTCCCGAAAATAGAGCCCAAATCGGGCGCTTCTGAATCATCCGATGA
>JAOZSF010000024.1:0-10094 GCA_029939815.1 bacterium | reverse complement strand
GGTTCGTCATCGCTGTTATTTTTAGCGATGGCAATAAAAGCCAAAAGGATTATTAATATTAAAAAATTTAATTTCATTTTTTAAGGTTAATTCGGAAATATTGTAGTCCCCTAAACATTCGAGAGCGCGCTACGGATTATTAACCGACCTCAGCGAGGTCGGCTACAGAAAGCGGCAATTTATTAATAGTCGCGAATAATATATTAATATTTAATTTGTTTTGGTTTTCTACGCAAATATCTTTCTGCAAAGATGCTGTCATTAATTCCATCAACATCATATTGAATGTCTGTCATCGTGTTCACCGTATTTCCTCCGGTTTTTTTATTTGTCACACGCGACTTAACAACTGTTGGAAATCCCTGAATAGTTTCTACTTTCAACGCTTCGATTATTCTGTCTTCTTTACCGTTTTTATCATAGAAAATAACTTTTAACGGAAGAAAAGTTTTTTTATGAATCCACATTTTGTAATGTGAGAATTCTACACTGCCCGGGTCTTTTGGCACATTGTCAAGAACATAAAAACTCTTAGTCGTATCAAGTAATTTATGCTCATCTTCCAACGGACTTCTTCCTGACACGTCTTCATAATAAAAATCTGACCCTGCAAAACTTGTTCGTTTGTCCCCTGCAGAAATCCGTTTTACTAAATCTAAAGAAGGAAGATAGAGCCATCTGTCATCGTCTTTTTCAGGATGTTTCCAGACCATGAAGACCATTCTGCGTACATCAGCCGGTTTTTCAAAATAAACATAAAACTTTTGATCTCCGCCGTCTTTTTTATCATATCTGAGAATAGTAAATTGCCGGTCACGTTTGCGTCCTTGTTTATCCGTAATGACCATATGAGTTTTCGCGCGGCCGTTTTTCCCGTTATAATATGAAACTATATTTGCTTTATCAACAATTTCTTTTACAGATATGTCGTTTTTCTTCTCGGTTTTAACTGTCTGCGTTTTGTTAGTTTCAGCGGCAAGAACTGTTGCCGCTATCAGGCACAATAAAACAATTTTTTTCATTTAAAACTCCTTATTTCAAATGGTTAATTAATTCATTTCATTCATTTAGACGTATAAAATCAGGATTTATTCTTACATTTTTTTCGATGACCTGAAATCCAGCAAATCAGCATAATTATCAGTAAAGAAACTCCGCTTGTCCATGATAAATGTGTCCATCCAATCGACAAAAACTGATGAATGTTAACGGCAACAAGAGCCACAAAAGTAAACCCGGCAATCGTACAGGTCGTACATTTACATGCAAATTCCATCTTTTCAGCACCTTCATCAAAAAGCTTTTTCCTGAGCAATGTCACCAGCGCGGGAAGAATGAACAATGTTCCCACACCGGAAACCGCGAGGATTGTGGCGAGAAAAACTCCCACGGTTTTGTACGGAATCAGCGGAGCCGCAAGCAGCGGCAAAAATCCGACTGCAATGACAATTACATTTCTTGTAATTGCTCTTGCGGGCTCTCCAAAAACTTCTTCAACCGATTTTTCCCAACCGCCTTTTTCCGCAACGATTTTTCTCGTTCTGGCAAGGAAATGAATTGCGAAATCCACCGCCAATCCAAGAGTGAGTGATGAAAGAACCGCGATAGGCATATCATAATCTTTACCCGCAAAACCAACGGTACCGTAAATCAAGCCAATAGTTACGGTCAGCGGTATCATACAAAGCAGTCCCCACAAAGCCGAGCGAAAGAGAACGATCATCATAAAAAATACAATTAAAAAGCTGCCGAGAAACGCCTGCAGCATTCCGTTTACCATTTTATCCTGCCAAACGACATTGATATAAGTCAAGCCGAACCATCTGATTTCCAGCGGAATAGGCGGCGGATTATTTCCAACGAATTTTTCGGCTTTTTTTACGATTCTCGCCATTTCCTTATTATCTCCGCTTTTTAACTGAAACCAAATGCTTGATTTTCTGTAATTTGGTGTTACAAAATGCCATAAATCCTGAGGGCGGTGACTGTTCTGATATTGAAAAAGCGTTTCAGCTACTTTCGCGGACGAATCAGGAATTTTAAAATATTCATTTTTACCGCCAAGCAGTTCCCTATAAACCGTTTTAACAACATCAGCAAGCGAGTTTGCTTTACCGACTTTCTTATCACTAACGATATATTTCTGTAATTTTTCTATATAATTAAGCACCCGGGGCTGTTTAAAGATTTCTTTTGATTCCTGTAATTTCGCTTCTAAAGCATAAGTTATTTCTTCTTTTGCATCCGACAAATCTTCATCAGTTGTATTCGGCAAATTATCGGCATAAACAACAAGATTTGACAATAAATCAGTCTCGGTGTTAACGTTTTTCAGCGTTTCAGCTTTAGCAATTAATTCTTTTAGAACCGATTGTACTCCCGGATAATCATCTTTCAATTTCTCGTTTTCTTCCGCGGCAAATTTCTTGAAATTATTAACAAGCACGTTATGACCGAGATTGGTTTTAACAGGTTCTAACGCGAGATACGCCATATAAGTCCCGCCGAAATGTTCGTTAAAAACTCTGTCGGCAATACGAATGGGGTGAGATTTCTCGAACCATTTTGTGGGGTTGTCATTTATTTGGATTTTAGTTATTCCGTATGCGGCTGCACAGGCAATAATAATTGTTAACACGATAATCAGCTTTGCGTATTTGAAAGTGAAATGTCCGAGTTTGTGCAGGACCCGTGTCATAAGAGTTTTATCTGCTTCCTCGAGTGAAGCGGCGCCGAAAGTTTCCAGTTTTCTTTGCGGAATAAACATTATATATGCCGGAATAAAAGTGATTGTCATTACCCACGCAAGCATAATTCCTATCGCGATAAAAATACCAAAAACCTGTACAGGCGGGATAGGCGCAAGCGCAAGAGAAGCAAATCCCGCCGCGGAAGTTAGGGAAGTATAAAGCATGGGCATAAAAAGTTCGTCCATAACTTTAAGAATTGTTGTGCGTCTGTCACGTGTTTCCTGATATCTGTCAAAGAATTCTGAAAGTATATGAATTGAATCCAGCACAGCAATAGGCATGATAAATATCGGGATCATAGAACTCATTATATGAACTGTATAACCAAGACCGATAAGCAAACCCATGGTTGAAAGGACCGACATCATAGCAATAATCATCGGAGAAATGATCAGCGACAATTTTCTGAAAAAATAAAGCATCAGAAGAAAAATTACCAGCATCGCCAAAGGAGCAGAAATCCCCATCTGCTTAAACATTTCCACACCAAAAGTATCTTCCGCAACAGGTAATCCCGTGATATAATACTTCTCGTTTCCGCTGAAAGTTGAAACCTTATTTTTAATAGCCTGCGAAACTCGATAACTTAAACTCTTGCGAGTAAGCGGCAGATAAATTGCAATGGCTTTTCCATCTTCCGATACAAGCGTTCCTTTAAAAAACGGCAGACGCATCGCTTTGTCACGAACAGCCAAAGCTTCATCTTTAGTTGTCGGAGGTTTTGGCATGAGCCATTCAAATTTTATTTCTCCCGGCTGACTCCCCTGCTCAATATTATCGACAACGGAAGGCGCCATTACATCAACATCAATCACTCCTTCGAAGTTGCTTGGATTATTTTTATCCGGCCAGGTTAAAGATTCCGCGAATTTAGTTAATTCGAAAATATTGCTTAAAGTTTTTATGTTAAAAACTCCATTAACATCTTTATCATTAACAACTCCGATTACAACCATGTCATTGAGGGAGAGCTCTTTTTTCATTTCATCATTAAAAACCCTTGTCGGCTCGTCTTTGGCAAGCATATTCTCGGGATCGGTATCAATCTGATTTTTAATTCCTGAAATAAAAAGGGACAGCACTATGGTCATCACAGCAAAAAACACAACAATGAATTTAGGGTGATCCAATGAAATCTCAACTATTTTATGCTTTAGATTTTTCATATTTTTAAAAATTTAAAGTTAAAAGTGTATATAGTGCCGCTTTGTTGGCATATGCTAATAATTATACCAAATTCTTTTTTGTTGTCAAGTCGAGTTATTCTAATTCAAATGATTTAAGACATTTAAAAATCCGCCATACGCAATCCGGACCGTATCATCTCATATTCTAAAACCGGACAGTAATGACCTTCTATTGCTTTTTCGCAAAACTCAAAGTTATAAGTTCCATATAACTTCAGTAAATTATTTTTATAATCCGAGGGATTATATTCCGGCATTAGATTCATTTCGAGCATTGTTTTCAAGCAGTTATATTTAAGTTTCTTCTTTTCCGCAAACTGTTCCGAAGAGAATTCTTCATAAAAATAATCGAGTGCGCGCTGTGGATTTTTAATTGATAAAGCCAGAAGAATTTTCAATTCACCTATTTTCAAATCATCCGAACCGGATTTTCCATCCGGAAACATTCCTATAAATTCGCTGACAAGTTGATTATTATTAAGGTTCGCGTTTTCTATTTTGCGAAGAAGATTGCTTCGTTGCGTTACATTTGATTTTTTCAAACCAAGAATATCATCACGAAAAACAATCCCTTCGTTTTTATTATTCCATAGAAGGTCATCAACGGGATAAATTTCCGACATTCCGGGAACGACAAATCTGCATACATACATTCCACCGCAATCGTAATCAGCTCTGTAAACATCAAATCCGAGTTTGTTGATTATATTCTCAAGGTATTCGACTTCATTTTTAGTTGTTCCCTCAAAGTTCCACGACCGGAAATCATAATCAGAATTTTCGTTAAAAAACTTCCATAAAATTATTCCTCCGGAATCAATAAAGTGTTCTTCAAGATTCAGATAATCAGCCACAGCCCCCAAATCAAAACTTGGCGGTTGAAACTCTCCAAGCCGGTCAAGTGAACGCCCCTGAAACAATTCCGTGAGAGTTCGCTCTACCGCGATTTCGAATTGTGGATGTGCGCCAAACGCGGCAAGACAAGTTCCGTTCTTTGAATCCAGCAAAGTAATATTTATTACCGGAAATTTACCGTTGAGGGACGCATCTTTAATTAAGATTTCGTATCCGCTTTCTTTTAATTTTTTTCGTGCGGAAATAACTTTTGAATATTTGCTTAAAACTTTTTCAGGGATATCCGGAAGAGAAATCCCTTCAGAAATTATTTTAAATTTGATATACCTTTCAATAATTTCCGATAACGCCTGCGACTGAGCTTCCGGCTCTGAATTCCCTGCTGCCATTCCGTTACTTAGATACAAATTATCCAAAATATTTACCGGAAAATATATTGTATTGTCAGTTTTGAGAGATTTAAACGGCAGGCAGCGGATTCCTCTTGCAGGGTCCCCACAATTTATGTCGATCAGGTTTTCCGGTTTCAGTTCTTCATCCGGGTCATAAAATTTCCATAATTTTTCTGACAGGAATTTTTTTGATTCAAGCGGGAAAAACTTTTCATCCGGTTGATAAACTTCTTTATCTCCCAAATAATATTCGGAAAAGAAAAAACCTGTCGTAAGACGTTCTACAAACTCGCCAAGCGCGCTTGCCAAAGCAGCATTTTCACTTGTTCCCTTTCCGTTCGAAAAAAGGTAAGGCTGTTTTTTATCACAAATAATAACCGACCAGACATTCGGCAATGGATTTAACCAAGAGACTTCTTCAATTTCAAAATCCTGTTGCTTAAGCAGCAGATTAATTTTAGAAATTGTATCTTCAAGAGGAGCATCTTTCCCGGGAACGAAAGTTTTATTCATAAATTTTAATCTAAATTTTTTAATTTTCACTTTTTATCGCGTAACACAGCGGAAACCAATACACCCGAAATTTGATCCGCCTAAATCCCTGCTTTTGTGTCGTCTACGCGCGCATCGAATATCATCTACCACATTTTCGAATTCGCCGCCGCAGACAACTGCTTCCGTTCCTGAAGAAGGACCACGCGTGTCATCATTTGTTGCTGCCGCATCAGCGTACCAGTCTGTCGAATACCAATCCCAGCACCATTCCCAAACATTTCCCGAAACATCGTATAATCCATATCCGTTAGCCATATCACTTCCTGCCGGGATTTGATTTCCATTATAATAGCCGCACGGAGTAGTACCGTTATCATACGGATCGCCGCTATTCCAATAGTTAGCCATGCTTCCGTTAATATCGTCAGCAAAATTTGAGCTTGTGCTTGGCCATGGGTAATGGTTTTGATCAAGTCCGCCTCGGGCTGCTTTTTCCCATTCTGCTTCTGTCGGCAGGCGATAACCGTTTGCATTCCAGTTGCACGACCAATCAGTAAAATCGTAACAATAAGATTTACCTTCCATTGCACTTCTAAAATTAGCATAAGCGCACGCGCCATACCAAGTAATATTATAGCAAGGGAAGTTTTCTTTACCTGCCCGGACTACAAATATACTGTTTGATAAAATAACTTCCGCGCCGTAGGTTCCTGAAAAATATAGAGTTTGTTGGTCGCCATACATATTTTTAATTCTTCCGTTTAATTCGTAAACAAGCCCATAATTCCAAGCCCATTGCAAAACTTTTCTCAACTTTTCATTTGAAACTTCGAACTTATCAATATAAAAAGAACTTACTTTAACGGAATGAATTGGGTATTCGTAAAAAGATGCGAATTCAGAACCCATGCGAAATGTTCCTTCAGGCACAAACTCCATTTCATAAGGAATACTTTGAACGCAGCGGACTCCAATCCCAAAGCCGCAAGTTATCGGATCGAGAAAAGTTCTCGCCGCGACTTTTTGCAGATAAGCAACCATTCCCCAGTTTCCGCCGCGAAGCACGCGATAAGTCTGCGGTGAAGATGGTCCGCGGGTATCCGCATTCGTCGCCGCAGCTTGCGCGTACCAGTTAGCGTCATAGCAATCCCAGCACCATTCACGGACATTTCCGGCAATATCATACAAACCGTATCCGTTCGGAGCAAAACTGCCGACAGGCGCCGTGTACGGCATCGGCTGATTTGTGTAGTCGGGATGATATTCACGAGTCGCGCTTACGTCATAAAAATACAAATTAGTGCTAAAATAATTTGCGAGCAAATGGGTTATATTATCCGAATTGCTCCACGGAAATCTGTGACCCGCAACACCGCCGCGCGCTGCTTTTTCCCATTCCGCTTCCGTCGGCAGGCGATAACCAAAAATTCCCCAGTCACATGACCAGTCTGTAAAATTATAGCATGGTGTTTTGCCTTCCATTTCACTGCGGAAATTTGAATACGCACAAGCGCCGTACCAAGAAAGGACAATGCACGGCTGCGCTTCCCTGCCTGCTTTAACTGAAAACTTTCCGTTGGAAAAAATAAGCTGACAATAAGGACTGTCCAAATCAATTAATTCCTGCTGGTTACCGCTTGCGTTTATAACCGTAAGCGGTGTCGCGGTGATCTTTCCGTTATCATAAGCCCACTGCATAACCCTCCGCATTTCTTCGTTGGAAACTTCATATTTATCAATATTAAATTCACTTATGTAAACTGAATGAACAGGTCTTTCACAAAGATTACCCTCAAGAAAGCTGTCGCCCATATTAAACGATCCGGCAGGAATTCTAACCATTGGATTTGTATAAGTTCCCCCTCCACCTCCGCCGCCGGATGAAGTCACGAGCATAACATTTGCCGGAAGATTAGTCCATAATTTATACAGAAGTTTTTGATTTTTAGGTTTGAAAATAATTATAACGTCTTTTTTTTGTTTAAGATAATATTTTATAATCTTTCCATTCTTCTTTTTCTTAACCTGTAATGTTCGCGGGCCATCCACTATTTGTCCCGTCACCGTATCTTTTAATGAAACTGTTGCTCCCTGCGCGAGTTCATTTGAAAGGCATGCGGTAGAGCATTGCACAACGGCTTTTACTTTTGCTTTATGTTTTTTGAGATTATTTTTTGGAGCAAAAGGACCAAAGTCAGCGCAAAAACAACTCCAGGCGCTAACGTAGAAAATAATCAACACATTTCTAAAAATATTTTGAATTTTCATGACTTCCCCCAATTAATAATAATTGCTAAATAATAAATGATAAATAATAAATAGCATGGTTCAGGTATTTGCTCGTAACAGCCCATATCAACTATTCCGCCAATCGGCAAAATTCTCGCGTTACCGTCTAAATCGACAGCTGTTTCCATCCAGCTCATATTAGTGCCCCCGTTAATGCAATAGGAAGGAAATTCAAGATGATAATTATGAATTTCTGCATTAACAAGATTCGGTTCGTTAGTTATATTTCCTCCATAATTCATATAACCTGTAATTTCAGGGAAAGTGCAATTGTAGGTGTAATAAAGAGCAAAAGTAGTGCTGCTGTTCGCGAAATTAGGTTCGTTTGCCGCATTGTTATAATAGATAATGTTATTTACAATTAAATTAGTTTTATCTCTGTTGTTTTCACAAAAAAGTCCACCGCCGGAATTTGTCGCATAATTGTTTACAATAGTACAGTTCTCTATACTCCCGTTTCCACGACAATAAACACCACCGCCGTTTGTTGCTGTATTACCGTAAATAAGAGATGAGCGGAGATTACATTCAACCCAGGTTTTTACCCCTCCTCCTTCCGGTGCGGAATTATTACAAATAATAGATTTTTCGATTTGGCATCTTTGACCGACAAATGCGCCGCCGGCGTAATCATGAGCTGCATTATTGCTTATGATACAATTTTTCGTCTCATCGCTTTCGTTTAGATAAATTCCACCGCCCCAACCGCCGGCATAATTATCTGACACAAGGCAATTTTCCAAATACCCGTTTCCCTGACAATAAGCGCCGCCGCCAACTGAATCAGAAATATTGTTGCTGATAACACAATTAATGACAGGGCGATAAGTATAAATGCCACCGCCATAGACAGCATAATTCCCGCAAATAATACAATCAGAAACATTTCCTTTTGAGTTATAATACATTGAAATACCGCCACCGCTGTTATTCGGGTAAGTGACACCATAACCTCCTGAAATTGTAAATCCTTCAATGCTTGGTGATCCGCTTGGAAGTTTTATACAAATGTTTGACTGTGCCGGAAAGCCACCGTTAATAACTGTATTTTCCGCATCAGACACACTTTTTAAAGTAACATCATTACTAAGTATCAACATTTTTGAAATATTATAAACGCCGTTGGAAACGAGAATCAGGGCTCCCGGTGTCACGATATCAAGTGCGATTTCAATATTTGTCGCTGCTTTTGTCCAGGAATCAAATGGAATAATATTTCCACCGTTTTTTGAAACATAATAAGTTGATGGGGATCGAAACGGAAGCGAAGCATCTCCGGCCATAGCCATTCCGTACCACCATCTTGGGGTGTAATTCGGCCAGTATTTTTGAACATAATTAAACCATTCGATAAAAGCTTTACCTATACTTGCGCCCGGCGCAGCGGTACGATAGAATTTGTAATCTTTCCACATTCCTCCTTTCTTAGTGCTTCCCCACGAAAGAAGGCCGTTAGCATCAGGATTAAAAACAGTTGTTCCTCCGAGATAATCACCCATAGTGTAATCTTCCCCCGAACAGGCGAAAAGCGAATAAAAAAGCGCTTTGGGATCTATATTAATATAATCCGAATACGTAACACTTTGAAAGGTCGTCTTATTTGTGTAAAATCCGTGACTTGTTCCCGACCCATGCGAACGAATAAAAATCAATTGATAATCAGAGGTGAGACGGTTATCGCGATAATCATCTGCAGTAGTTCCGTTCCAATTTGTAATCATAACAGTATTATCATAAACCTGTCCCACATAATCGGCATCATCTTCGCCCATGTAAGCCCAAGGGTCGTCATTATAAACGAGCGCGATATTTGTTACGGATAAATTACCTTCTCTATAATTATGATTTTTATTAAAATAATTTGTAAGAATTTCTGTTTCATTTCCAATCGCGGGCAACGCGTCTGTTTTCATTCTTGACACCCAGATTTCAAGGTCAAGATTCCCGTCACGGGTATCGTATTTCCCCGCCGAATAAGGATAACTGTTACTGCAGTCATACCAGCCTCCGTCTAAGTCCATATAATAAATATCGCATGGAAAATCTTCGTATTCACTTGAAGGTAAAAGTTCGAATTTTTCAACCATTTCATAAATTATATGAGGAATGTCACCAATTAATACCGC
>JAOZSF010000331.1:1595-3228 GCA_029939815.1 bacterium | reverse complement strand
CTATCCGTGAAGGTGGCAGAACAGTTGGAGCCGGTCAGGTAACCGAAATAATAGAGTAATCAATCATGGCAAGAGAAGTAATCACACTTGCATGTACAGAATGTGGTAACCGCAATTATACTACTAAGAAGAATAAGCGCGCGTCCACAGGTCGTTTAGAACGGAAGAAATATTGCCGGCATGACAGACGACACACGTTACATAAAGAAACTCGATAAATCAGGTAAATCGGTATTTGGGATATCAGATGATATTCTAAATCTGATAGGGCAGTAGCTCTAATTGGTAGAGCGCCGGATTCCAAATCCGATGGTTGGGGGTTCGAGTCCCTCCTGCCCTGCCAGAGTACAACAGGAAAGCAAATGGCTAAAGAAAAGACAAAAACTAATATAATAGAAAGTTCCAAGAAGTTTATCAATGAAGTTTGGATTGAACTTCAGAAAGTGAACTGGACACCACGGAAGCAGCTTATTCAAGCTACGCGTGTAGTAATCCTGGGAACTTTTTTATTAGCGATATATTTGTTTATGGCGGACACGGCATTTTCTGCTGTATTAAAATGGTTTCTTGAATTAAGACTATAATAAAAACTGGGAATCCGTAAATGCACAAATGGTACGTATTACATGCGCTCTCCGGAAAAGAGCAGCGTTCGAAAGAACTGCTTGAAGAAAGAGTGAGACTTGCAGAGCTTGGCGACTTAATCCGTCAGGTAATAATTCCTGTTCATACAGTACAGGATATTCGCGGTGGTCAGAAGAAGATATCCACGCGCAAGTTTTTCCCCGGCTACCTTTTAATAGAGGTAGAACTGAATGATGATTCGTGGCAGCTAATAAAGCAGACGCAGGGAATTATTGGTTTTCTCGGCGGCGAACATCCTAAGCCTCTCAGTCAGAGGGAAGTAGCGGAAATGTTTGAGCAGATAGAGGAGTCCAAGGAAAAGGTTGCGCCTCGAGTTCGATTCGAAGCCGGCGACCGTGTGAAAGTAAATGAAGGTCCTTTTGAGGGATTTATGGGACATGTAGAGAAAGTAGATGAGGACCGCGGTAAACTCGGAGTATCCGTGACCGTATTTGGTAGAACAACACCTGTTGAGCTTGAGTTTTGGCAGGTTGAAAAAGAACAATAAAAATTATAATAGCAGGAGAAATCCATGCCACCGAAAAAGAAAATATCTGGATATATTAGACTTCAAATACCGGCTGCTAAAGCCACACCGGCACCGCCAATCGGTCCGGCGCTGGGTCAGCACGGTGTTAACATTATGGAATTCTGCAAACAGTTTAACGCTTCTACTCAGGATAAAGAGCAGGGGTTGATAACACCGGTAGTAATTACCGTGTATGCAGACAAGTCGTTTACGTTTATAATGAAATCACCGCCTGCGGCGACGCTTATTAAGAAAGCCGCGAACATTGCAACGGCATCAGGAACGCCGAATCGTGATAAAGTAGGGCAGATCACACGTGAACAGGTGAGACAGATTTGTGAAACTAAAATGGAAGACTTGAATGCCCGCGATGTTGATGCTGCAATGTTGATGGTTGCCGGGACATGCCGCAGTATGGGCGTAGAAATAGTTGAATAGTTAATAGTTGAATAGTTAATAGTTGAATAGTTAATAGTTAAT
>JAOZSF010000331.1:0-1495 GCA_029939815.1 bacterium | reverse complement strand
AATAGTTGAATAGTTAATAGTTGAATAGTTAATAGTTGAATAGTTAATAGTTAATAGTTAATTATTAAATAACCACCCCGTTTGGGGTAGCGTGAGGAAAAAACGCGATGAATAAAAAGAATAAAAGGCACGTAGAAAATTGTGCCAAAATCGAAGATAAGCTTTACTCTCTTAATGAAGCAGTAGAGCTTGCACTTCAAATGAGAGGACCAAAGTTTGTAGAGTCGATTGATTTCCACTCTCGTCTCGGAATCGATCCCAAGAAAGCCGATCAGGCTGTTCGCGGCACCGTAGCTTTACCGCACGGAACAGGTAAAAAAATACGTGTTCTCGCTTTTGCTACCGGAGCTGATGCTGATGCTGCTAAAGAAGCTGGAGCGGATTTTGTTGGTTATGAAGATCTTATTAAGAAAGTTAAAGACGGATGGACAGACTTTGACATCGCAATTGCCACACCGGCAACGATGAGAGAAGTTGGCAAGATTGGTAGAATACTTGGTCCCCGTGGTCTTATGCCATCCCCCAAGGCAGGAACTGTCACACAGGATGTCGGTAAAGCTGTTACGGAATTCAAATCAGGAAAAGTAGAGTTCAGAGCTGATAAACAAGCCGGGATTCATTGTCCGGTAGGTAAAGTAAATTTCAAGCCTGAGCAAATTATTGAAAACATCTGCGCGCTGATGGGAGCGATTTTAAAATTAAAGCCGTCTGCTGCTAAGGGAACATACCTTCAAAAAATATCAATATCTTCAACAATGGGACCCGGAATACATATTGATCCCAGCGATGCAGAAAGCATGGCAAGAAAATAAGGTATTATATAATCATTAAGCTTAAAATATTTCACCATTAAATAAGAGTTAACCGATGCGACCGGAACAAAAATATATAGCTGAAGAACTAAAAGAGCGTTACGCAAAAAACAATCTTATGATTGTTGCTTCTTATCACGGTCTTACAGCTGAAAATATGAACGATTTGCGTACTTCAGTATTTAATAATGAAGGAAGAATTGATATAGTAAAAAACAGGCTTCTAAAAAGAATCCTTCCGGAGGAAATTGAAAGAGAACCTTTGGATGCTCTTTTAAAAGGTCCTTCCACAATCGCTGCAACTGATAGCGATATCGTTGCCCTTGCAAAAGCTTTATCGGAATTCGCCAAAGATAATAAGAATCTTAAAATCCGCGGCGGTGT
Source organism: bacterium (assembly GCA_029939815.1). Classification (GTDB taxonomy): domain Bacteria; phylum Auribacterota; class UBA3054; order UBA3054; family B51-G9; genus B51-G9. The sequence goes on along the minus strand of JAOZSF010000331.1, from coordinate 299 downwards.
TCTTGAACTTTCTAAAGTTCTTAGCGCTGATGATATAACTGAACTTGCAAGTTTGCCTTCAAAAGAAATTTTACTTGCACGTCTGCTTGGAGCAGTTAAAGGACCTATCACGAACATTACCCGCTTACTTGACACAATGGTTACCAATGTGGTGAGAGTAATTGATCAGGTTGCAAAAGCGAAAGAAGAAGCCGGCGAAACAGTAGCTGAAGAGCCGAAAGCTGAAGAGCCGAAAGCTGAAGAGCCGAAAGCTGAAGAGCCGAAAGCTGAAGAACCGAAAGCTGAAGAACCGAAAGCTG
>JAOZSF010000023.1:8480-12196 GCA_029939815.1 bacterium | reverse complement strand
TAACGAATAACGATTAACGAACAACGATTTATTATTATGATTAAACCAAACTCTAAAGTATCTAAAGTAAAAAGTTCAGCTACTATTTCTATCACTATGCGTGCTAATGAACTAAAAGCTGAAGGCAAAAATGTAGTCTCACTCGCGGCAGGGCAGCCTGATTTCGACACTCCGGAACATATTAAAAATGCCTGTATCGAGGCTCTAAAAGCCGGCAAAACAAAATATACTCCACCAAACGGAACTCTGCCATTGAGAAAAGCGATCTCAGAAAAATTTAAAAATGATAATAATCTCGATTATCCGCCAGATCAAATTGTTGTAAGTTGCGGTGCTAAACATTCGCTTTACAACATATTTCAAATTATACTTGAGCCGGGGGATGAGGTTATTATTCCGCAGCCTTATTGGGTTAGCTATCCTGAATTTGTAACTCTCGCGGGCGGAGAATCTGTTTTTGTAGAAACATCGGAAAGTAATAATTTTTTGATTACTCCTGAACAACTCGAAAACGCGATTACCGAAAAAACTAAAGCGGTCGTCCTTAATTCTCCATCAAATCCCACCGGCATGGCTTATGATGCGGCAGCGTTAAAATCTCTTGGTGAAGTTCTAAAGAAATATCCAAACATTGCAATCGTTTCTGATGAAATTTATGAAGACCTGACTTACGGCGGATTTAAACATACAAGTTTTGCAACCGCAGTTCCTGAATTATTTGACAGAACTTTTACTGTTAACGGTTTCTCAAAAACTTTCAGTATGACAGGATGGCGACTCGGATACACAGGATGCCCAAACAAAGAAACAGCCGCAGCAATGAAAAAAGTCCAGGCTCACTCTACTACCGGAACAACTTCTTTCACTCAGGACGGCGGAGTTGCCGCTCTTACAGAAAGCAAGGCCTGTGTTGAAGAAATGTTGAAAGCTTTTGATGAGCGACGCGAATATATTGTGAATGCGTTAAATGAAATTCCTGGAGTTAAGTGTTTGAATCCGCAGGGGGCGTTTTATGTCTTCCCGAATATTTCCGCTTGGGGAATTCCTTCGTTAGAACTCGCTACCAGGCTTCTTGAAGAAATTAATATCGCTGTAATTCCCGGTGTCGCTTTCGGTGCCGATGAAAACATCAGAATTTCTTTCGCTACTTCTCTCGAAGATTTAAAGGAAGCTGTTGCCCGATTAACTAAATGGGCAGCGGAAAATATTAAATAATTAAAAATAAAGATAAGGATAATTCATGCCGTTATTATTTGATATGCCCTGGGAAAAATTGCAGACCTATAACGGAAGCAATCCAAAACCAAATGATCATAATGTTTTTTGGGAAAAAGCTCTCAAAGAAATGAATGACGTTGAGCCAAAACCTGAATTGATACCTTCTGATTTCAAATGTTCGTTTGCTGATTGCTTTGATCTGTTTTTTACCGGAGTTGGCGGAGCAAGAATCCACGCTAAATTCGCACGACCGAAAAAAATTGAAGCCCCTATTCCGGCGGTGCTAAAATTTCACGGATATTCCGCCAATTGTGGCGATTGGGCGGATTTACTCCTCTTTGCCGCAGAAGGATTTGTTGTTGCAGCACTCGACTGCAGAGGTCAGGGGGGATTATCGGAAGACATCGGCGGAATCACTGGAACAACTTTTAACGGACATATTATTCGCGGATTGAATGACGAGCCCGAAAAACTTCTTTTCCGGCAGATTTTTCTCGATACAGCTTTACTCGCAAAAATAATTATGGATATGCCGGAAGTTGACCGTGAAAAAATAGGCGCAACAGGCGGAAGTCAGGGTGGCGGATTAACTCTTGCGTGTGCATCTTTAGTCCCGGAAATCAAATTAGCTGCTCCGGTATTTCCTTTTCTTTCTGATTATAAAAGAGTGTGGGAAATGGACCTTGCTAAAGATGCTTATCACGAACTTCAGTTTTTTTTCAGAACGTTTGATCCGCAGCACCATCGTGAAGACGAAATTTTCACCAAATTAGGGTATATAGACATACAATTTCTTGCACCAAGAATAAAGGCGAAAGTTATGATGGGAATAGGACTTATGGACACAATTTGCCCCCCGTCAACACAGTTCGCTGCCTATAATAAAATTAATTCCGAAAAATATTTGAAAGTGTATCCCGATTTCGGACATGAAAATATTCCGTGTCATTCAGATGTTATATTTGAATTTTTGCGTGAACTTAATAATTGATTTTAATCGTTACTATGCCGTCTGACAATTATTTAGGAGAGCTATTCGACCTTTCGGAATCAAAACCGAAAAAGAAGAGAAAATCCTCACGGAAGAAAAACATTCTTGCGGATGCCGCTTCCTCACAAAATATTTTTTCTTCTTTAGAAAAAACCGGTGCTCAATCTCAGGTGAACAGAAAACCTATGTCGGTTTCCGGGCTTACGCGTCAGATCCGTCGTCAAATAGAAAATAATTTTATGAATGTCTGGGTGGAAGGCGAAATCAGCACATTTAAAGACCATAATTCAGGTCATTATTATTTTACACTCAAAGACAAAAACAGTCAGATTCCCGCCGTTATGTTTCGCGGCGCAAATTCCCGCCTGAAATTTAAACCTGAAAACGGAATGCTGGTCATCGTAACGGGTAATGTTAAAATATATGAGCCGCAGGGGAAATATCAAATTGTATGTGATAAAATGGAGCCAAGCGGGATTGGTGCTATGCAAATTGCTTTTGAGCAGTTGAAGAAAAAACTTGCGGAAGAAGGTCTCTTCGATGAATCAGCAAAAAAAGAACTCCCGGTATTTCCTAAAACTATCGGCGTGGTTACTTCTGCAAGCGGAGCGGCATTTCACGATATTAAAAATGTTCTTTTCAGAAGATTTCCCAACTGTCGGCTGGTTTTAAATCCCGCGCCTGTTCAGGGAAGCGGTGCAGCAGAAAAAATCGCCCGTGCTATTGATGAATGCAATGAAGCTAAAAAATGCGGCGCTGTTGATTTCGATGTCCTTATCGTTGGCAGGGGAGGCGGAAGCATGGAGGATCTTTGGTGTTTTAACGAAGAAGTTGTCGCACGGGCAATTTTTCGATCTGATTTGCCGGTAATATCAGCTGTGGGTCATGAAATTGACTGGACAATCGCGGATTTTGTAGCGGATAAAAGAGCGCCAACCCCAAGCGCAGCGGCAGAGATAGTTGTTACACCGAGAGATGAGTGGCTTTCACAAATTGTGGATATTCAGCGCCGGCTTAAAGCCAATCTTGATTATCTCATTGATGAGTATAGAAACCGCGTTGAACGTGCAAAAACAAGTTATGTCTTTCGTGAACCCCGTCGGCTGATTGATATGTACCGTCAACGTGTAGATGAATTTTCCGGCACGCTGAACTATTCTTTTAAGGGACATTTAACTGAAATCCGGTCCCGCTTTTCTTCATCATTAAATATTCTTCATTCTGCAAAAAAAATATTCGCGGTGCAGCTTAAGCAGAGAAGAAAAAATGTCGAAATGCAAAGCCGTTCACTCGAAAATATAAAAAATTCCGCTCTGTCAAATGCAAAAAACCAACTCCTGAATCTCTTGAGACAACTCGAATCGGTAAGCCCGGCAGCGGTGGTAAAAAGGGGGTTTACAATTACGCGGGATGGGAGCGGCAAAGCGATAATGTCATTAAAAGAAATTAAAACGGGGGATTTAATAAAAACAGAATTTCACGATGGAACAGTTGAATCAAAAGTTGA
>JAOZSF010000023.1:0-8380 GCA_029939815.1 bacterium | reverse complement strand
GACCTAAAACTTCTTACGTATTGACCTTTTAAACGTAAATGTGTATAATTTTTATTAATTGAGTTGATTTAAATAATTGAGATTTACTGCATATATTTATTAATAAAAACATAAAACTTATGAACGATAATAATAGCAATATTGATACTGATAACAAAAACGAAATAGTAAATGAATCTCCTGCCGGACAAAATAATAATTCGGAAAATGAAAGTATATCAATTTTTAGAACATTGACTTTCTTTTTGTTTTTAATTCTTGCCGTACTTATAATTTATACATATAAATATCCTCTGCTGAGAACCTGGGACAGTTGGGGCAGTGAACACGGTTACAACGCGAACGGGATGATGATTTTTATTGGTTCATGCCTGTTGCTTTTCTGGGTTGGAAAACAATTAAAATCAGTTCCTAAAAAAATAAGTTTTATCGGACTTGGTTTTGTTGTCGCATCGCTGGTTTTCACTCTCGCGTTCAAAAGGGGAGATATTAATGCAATGCAGTCAATAGGATTTGTCGCGTTGATATGGTCGCTGTGCTTTTATCTTGGTGGCTGGGTCTTCGGCAGAGCAGTTATGTTCCCGCTTTTTCTATCGCTCTTTTCAGTTCAATGGGGTCTTGGCAGCAGTGTTGTTTCGCTCAAAATGAGAATTCTTTCTACGAAATTCGCATGCTGGTTTATTAATTTTACAGGAAAACCTTTTGATATTCAGGTCGCAAGACAGGGAACAAACGTTTCTATGATCGATATGCCTGATCTCGCTTTTGATGTTGCCGCCGCGTGCAGTGGTTTGCAATCTCTGATGATGACAAGTGTTCTTGCGCTTTTGATGTGCTATCTGATGTTGAAAACATGGTGGAAACGCGCGGTAATGGTCATCCTGATTATTCCGGTAGCAATTCTTAATAATTCACTGCGAATTGTTTTAATTGCTTATTGCGGCAAATTTTTCGTTTGGATTGAACATACTTTCCACCTCTCGGAAGGCTGGGGGAAAAAAATCGCATTCGGCGCTTTTCATGAATATCCGGGTGTGATAGTTTACGGTCTTGGCTTTTTAATGGTTTGGCTCGTTGCTCATTACCTTGAACGGATGCCGGGAATAGAACGTGAAATGTGGCTTAAGAAAAAAGCTGCTAAAGAAGCTGCAAAAGCCAAAGCAGAACAGGAAGAATCCGAAGAAACTGAAGAAGACGAAGAAACCGAAGAAGTAAATAGCGATACCGAACCAAAAGCAGCGCCGGATTATTCGTATTATAAAGTTCTTTGGAAACATATGCTCATCGCTGTTATTCTTGTTTTAGCAACTTACTATATCGGCGGGAAAGTTAAACAGAATATATATTATACTAAGGGAATTACTTCACTTCCTAATTATCCGACCATTGTTGTCGGTGAAAAAGGTTATCAGGTAAGACCTTTGAATTACATAGTTGCTATTCCTCAAGTGATTGGAAACAGAGCAATGGTTAAAATGGCGGTGTCAGAAGAAGAATTAAAACAGCTTCCTGGTGACACGGAATATTTCAGAGGATTATTTGTTCTAACTAACAGTTACTTTAAGTATGCAACTGCGGCAGGGACTTTGCTTCAGGGGAATTTTGCGACAAATGATTTCAAACTCGAAAATAAACAGCTTAGACAATATCTTAAATCATATTTTGGGAAATGGGAAAGCAATCAAATTAACCGTATTGCTTATCAATCGGCTTTTTTTAGATCCAAGCTCGTTGGCAATTCAGACCCAAGATTATTAAATATCGCGATGATGCACTTGCTGTCTTCAGTGGCAAAAACAGATAATGACCCGCATAGCGTAATGTTGGCAATAGTTCAAAACAATACTGACAGACATTCTATTCACGCTCCGGAAGCATGTTTCCCGGCACAAGGGTGGCAAATTGATGAACCTATACCGGTAAAACTGTCTATTGCGGGAAATGAATTCGAGGTCGCCCGTATGGATGCCGGATTTAAACAACTCGGAGTGCGTGAATGTATCCTTTACTGGTATCAGTGTGAAGGCAGCGGTGGTAAAAAAGTTTATGCTACCAGAAATTACCCGTGGCTGCCTTTTAAAACCGCGTTCGATTTGATCCTTAAAGGAAGAAGCGACCGATGGGCTTTCGTCCGGCTTTCAACTCCGATGACAAAAGACGAGTCCTATGATGAAGCTTACAAAGAGCTTTCCGGTTTTGTAAAACAGCTTGAACCATATATAATCTATCAAGACAAGTAAAAATGCAACCGCAGAAAAAACACCGATCCGCTTTTGAATTAATTAAACATTCGTGGCGAAACAGACCGTCGATTACGGGTTTATTAGTTTCATTTGCCAAAAATTGGAAAACAAGAATCGCTGCGCTGATAATTGCTTTCTGTTGCTGGGGCATTGTAAAAACAATGGAGAAAACTACTGTCTCAATAAGTGTTCCTCTTGAACTTATTACCTCGGAAGGATACGAAGCTTTTGCGCAGACAACAAACGGTGTTCCTGTACAAAAAATAACTATAAACATTTTATGCTCCAGGCGCGGAAAAAATGCTTTGCGTAGCGTCGATTATAAAGGCAAAATAGATCTGACATCCGAAATCGAAAATATCATTCCGTCTTATCAGTTGAACTCCAAAGAAAATCTCGTTTATACCGGTCCGGCAGGTAATGAAGACCTGTACTTTATTAAATCAATGGTTCCGTCAAAAGTCAGAATAACTATTGATAAAAGAACATATAAAAACCTGCCGGTTAAAGTTGTTGTAACAGGTAAACCGGCAGATGGATATATAGTTTCAAAGATTTCAGTTGAACCTCCGTTTATTGATGTCAATGGACCTTCAACTACTATTGATAAGATTACCGAATTAAAAACTAAAATTATTAATATTGACGGTTTGAATAAAACCCTTCCCAAAGAAATTGAACTTGAACCGGTTGACCCGGGAATCGTTTTGGAGACCACTAAAGTTAATGTTAAAATCGGAATTAATACCTCTCCGAAAAGACGTATCTTCGAACATATTAAAGTTAAAACTCTTGTATCTCAACCTTCCGAAAACTTCTACCTGCTTGATCCGCCTGACGTGAAAGTACTGCTCGAAGGAAGAGATCAAATCATCGAAACTACTGTACCAAAAGATATTACCGCTTATGTTGATCTCGAAAACGCGACAGCCGGATATTCGCTTCTGATTAAAGTTATTCCGCCCGCGAATTGTAATGTTATTTCTGTAATGCCGTCAACGGTAACTGTTAAGGATAATATTTTACAGGGAACAAAGTGATAATTAATTTACTTCAAAAAGGATGAATTATGAACGATATTGTTTCAGACAATTCTAATAATCTAGATATTCAAAATCAACTTTCTTCGGATGCTTCATTACAATCTTTGTTCATGGAGTTCGAAGAAAAATACCGTAGAGAATCTTCTGATGTAAGAAATCTCAGCTTGCAAATGCAGGAACTTGTCGCTACTTCAGAAATTATTCTTGATGACCTCGAACCCGCATCGCTGTGGACACGATTCTGGAAAAGAATTACCGGTCATACACGAAGAGCGACATTTCAGAATTATAGAAACCAACTTAAACTTCAGCATTCGAATATTCTTCTCGTTGCGGCTATCGCCAGGCAAAACAGAATGGTCATGGAAGGTTTAAAACTTACTCTCGAAAAGTTACATAATGTTGAAAAAGATGCCGCCTTCCTTAGAGAAACTATTGTTAAAGCTGAACAACGGCGCGCGAAACGAATGCGCCCGTTTAGTAAAAGCTGGAACTGGTTAAAAAATCTTTTTTCAAAAGGAAAAGAAAATGATTAATTATGAATGAAAAATTCAAATCATAAATTTGAACTTCACTTTAATTCATAATTAGTTATTTGAACATAAAACCCACGAAAATGTAAGCCACAATCAAAAAATACGAGTTTACTACACTCAAATTATTAACCTCCTTTCTTTTTAAATACCTTTTTGGTATAATACCAAACAGTAATAAAATGTATTGTCCTTATTTAATCCGGTAACATGGAGATATTTATGCCGTGTGGACGAAAAACAAGAAAGAAAAAAATTAATAAGCATAAAAGAAAAAAACAATTGCGGGCAAACCGTCATAAAAATAAATAATTGAATATTGTGTTCATGTTGAACAAGCAATTTTGGCTTGTGGTTAGAATCAAACTTATGAGTTCTTGCCCGCTCCGGTGGCTTGTAAACAAAACAAAAATTAATTTTAATGTTTTTATAAAAACCGGAACTTTACTCTCCTTATTATTAGGATTGGTTACAACAAGTTCTTTTGCTAACGCAAAAAGTGATTCTGATTTCACAACTTATTTATACCGCCTGGAAGCTGTTCGCGACCGGGCGTTAACTTATGCTTATTATCTGCGCTCAGCTTATTTAAAAAATCGGGTTAATCATCTGATTTCTTCGCGCAGAATTTATAAACGGGCTCGAAACGATATTTTCGAGTCCGTTTTTTTACTCGAAAAATCTCTGGAATATTCTCCAAAATCTTCCACCCTATGGAAGGAATATGCCGATATTAACGGACAGCTTGGCCGCGTTAATAAAGTTATTGAAGCTTATGAACATATTCTTAAACTTTCTCCTTCACTAACCGTTTATCAAAAACTCGGTGCCCTTTACGAATTGACCGATCAACCGGAACTCGCAATAAAACAATACGAACTTGCCGTTAAGTCAGCGCCCGGTGATGTGACTTTGAAAGAACGTATCGTTGATGTGTATATTGAGCAGGGATTCAAATCCGCGCGCAATGGTAATTACGAGTTTTCCGAATCACAGTTCCTTAAAGCCCGAAATAAACTAAATAAACTTATCCGGAAAGAGAATAAAGCAAGGTATTTGCTTAAAAAAGGTCTGCTTTGCGAACTGCTTGCTGAACATGACGAAGCCCTCGAATCGTATAAGACCGCAATCTCCATTGACCCCAAAGAAACTGACGCTTATATTAGAGCTTCAAGAATTTACAGCGCTATGGGCGATGCAGCCTTACGCGCCGGGAAACCTGAAATTGCAAAAACAAATTATTTTCAGGCAGCCCAACTCATGCTTGAGGTGGTTCCGGAACAAAAAAGTCAATCTGAATTGCTGAACTTTACCGCTTATATCCTTGCACTATCAGACAAAAAGCTTGATTTCGCCGAGTCGCTTGTTAAAGAAGCTTTGAAAAATGATAAAAAGAACAGCGCGTATATCGATACTCTTGGCTGGATACTATTTAAGAAAGGAAATGTTGACGAAGCGCTTGAAAAAATATTGCATGCTAATGATCTCGGCGGTGATGATCCGACAATGACCGACCATCTTGGTGATATTTATTTTAAACTTGGCGAAACTGAAAAAGCAAAAAAAATGTGGGAGAAATCTCTCCGCCTTGATTCTAAAAATATTTCTGTCAAAAATAAACTGAATGAATTGAGATAATTCATACTATCAATGCAGAATAAATCTATCAAAATTTTGTCTCCGGCTAAAATTAATTGGTTCCTCAATATCGGTGAACCAATGCCGAACGGTTATCACCAATTGCAAACTGTTATGCAGAAAATTAATCTGTATGACGTTATTTATATCGAATCCGCAAATGAAAATATTATCGACTTTTACGATTATAATAATAAGTGCTTTTGCTCACCTGAAAAAAATATTATCGTTAAAGCCGCACAAAAATTGAAAAGTATATTCAATGTTGATTCAGGGCTCTTCATCTCAATAGAAAAAAATATCCCGGTTTGCGCGGGACTCGGAGGCGGGTCGTCTAACGCGGCAGCTGTTTTAAACGCTCTTGTTAAAATTTGGAATATAAAAATCTCCGATGATAAATTAAATGAGGTCGCCGCGTCGCTTGGCGCGGATGTCCCTTTCTTTTTAAAAACAACCGCAGGCTTTTGCGAAGGAATAGGTGAAAAAATATTTCCTCTGATGCCAAAAAAATATAATGTCGTTCTGTGGAATCAGGGGACTCCTCTTTCTACCAGGGATGTCTATAAACAATTTGACCAAAAAGAAAGAACTCAAAAAAATGCCGGCAAATTTCTTGACGCTTATTCATCAGAACACTTACAGGAAATAAAAAATCAAATATGGAATAATCTCGCCTTCGCAGCCGAAGAACTAAATCCAAAACTCCGTGATATGAATAATGAATGTTTAGAATCAGGTGCACTCACTTCATGGATAAGCGGCAGCGGGCCGACAGTTGTTTCCCTTTTTGAAGCAGCTGATAAAGCAGAGGAGTTTGCCGGAAGATTGAAGAAAAATCATCCTGGAGACTTTATTTGTGTATGTGAAACACTTAGTTGACCTTTAAAATGAAAATGAAAAAATTTATCTTTACAGTTTTTAGAATTTGCTTAAGGTTATTCCTGGTTTTCTGCGCCGCTATTCTAATTCTGCTAATTATATTTTTTTCGTTTCCCGAAAAAATTTCAGGGAAAGTTATTAAAACTTTTATGCCGAAAGCGCGCTATTCAGTCGGCGATATCGCATGGAGAAAATACGGCGCTGATGTCTATGACCTTAAATTCATTATACCGGGAATTACTGCTGACTTTCACCGCGTTTCTTTTAAAATAAAAAAAACAGACTTTTTCATTTTAGATATTGCGGCTTATGACGGGAAGATCAGTTATACACCGGTTGAGTTAAAAACCAAAAAAAGAAAATTATCAAAAGGAAAACCGTCCTATTTTGACGATAATCCGATAAAATTCTTTTTTCATGCCGGGAATATCGCTTTTAACACTTCTTATGGCGTGATAGGCAGCCTTGACGTTGATGCCGCCGGCTTTTTTCCGAATTTGTTATTGGAGAAGTTTGACTGTAAAATTGACGCATCAGGGAAAAAAGTAAACCTTAGTAAAAAAATATCCGCTGAAAATATTCACGCTAAACTCAATTTGCTGTTGAAAAAACCGATTGCCTTTGTTCACAAACCAAAAGACTATATTTTATTTTATCTGAACGCTTTTACGGGAAAAATTGAATGTAAATCAACTCTCGTTAAAACTGATAAAATTTCATTTAACGATTTCTATCTTGATGGTAAGTTAAAGTTAGGAAAAATCATTCTAAACAATACGAGAATGAATGCTCTTGGTGGAAAAGTGAGACTCGATGCTGAAATATCCCGAAGAAAAGTTAAAGGGAAAAATAAATGGAAATTTAAGTATGATGTTGAAATGTGCGTTACTAATTTGGAAGCTATGAAATTTTGCGAAACTTTCAACCTAAATAATAATAAATTGGGAGGAAGATTCAGCGGATGCCTAAGAACAATGGTCTTTGGGAAGTCAGTAAAAAGTCTGGACGGTGAACTCAAATCCGATAATCCCGGTGTTCTGTATTTTCCGGAAGCGGAGAAATACATCGCCGGAATGCAGGAAAGTATGCAAAAACAAATTTTTGATATGATGGTTGAAAGATTAAGAATTTACCCTTACAAATTTTCAATCATTTCTTTAAAATATGACTTGAGTAAAAAAAATACCGAAATAAATTTCGAGTTCTCAGGTGCGGACGAATATAAATTCAACTTAATTTATAACCGGTCGTGGATTGATGCAATTCGATTAGCAAAAAAAGTGATGTAAACTTATGAAAAAAATATTTGTAATCCTGATCTGTATTGTCGCTTTCACAACCCTTATTTGGAAATTGTGGACAAGTGAACAGCTGAGAATCGCATGGAACCATCCACTGCACTTCTATGACGGAAGGCACAAACTTTCCGGCACGGATAGAAGTGTGGTTTTCGATTTGAAAGGGGAGTTGTGGGTGCGTGATAAATTTAACGGCAAATTTGTGAGAATTATTCCTAACGCGGGAATCGAACTTGCCGGAGAACAAAATATCAGTTTTTCTTCCGCGAGAACCGGGAAAAGAAAAATGCTTAAATTGCGGCCCCAATGGTCAAATAATGCCGAAAATGATTATAAAAATGCCACTTGGTCGGAAAATACAAATAATTACCTGCTCTATTTTGAACAGCGAAATTATAGTAATGATAATCTTATCTCATACTACAAAGACTGCGCTTACGGTAAAGGTGGACTCTTCTTTGTAAATCCCGCAAATAAAAAACATATCGCTCATGAAAATTTCAGCACCGTCTATGTTCCGGAACCTAAAGTCGAAACTCATGCCGGACCGTCAAACTGGTTGTGGGCGGCAGCTGCAAACAGAAAGTTTGTTGAAGATTCCATTAACGGACAAATAGTTGCTCCGCCGAAAAAGCGAACATCGCACGGTAAAAAGGGGCAAACAGCTTTTGACGATAAATATATGTATTTTTATACAGGCGGGTCGGCGGGTTGGATCAGGGTGAAAATAGATAAAGAATGGTAAA
>JAOZSF010000330.1 GCA_029939815.1 bacterium | reverse complement strand
ACAAATATTCCTCCAAAGACTACGACGTGGAAAGCCCCGTCATTCTTGAAAACGCACTGGTCGGGTTTGACTCGTCCGGCGGAAACGAAAAGCTGAAAGTTTATCACAAAGACGCAAGCGAAGCCCAAACGCTGAATGTTTCCGTTTCCGGCGACGCGACAGCCAACAGTCTGATCATCAATCGCAGCGGGATCGCCATTATTTCCACGACCTCCGGAACCATTCACTTTCTCGATATCGGCGATGACCCGGTGCAGCATACCCTGACCGTCACTAACGGAACTGGTGACGGCAGCTATTTTTATACAACGGAAGTTGCCATCACGGCTGATCCTCCACCCGGCGGTCTGCTTTTTAACCAGTGGGTCGGCGCGGCAGAGGACATTGCCCGAATCGATGATCTGTATCAATCGGACACCGTCATCTCCATGCCCAATCACGACACAATAATTGCTCCGCTCTATTCGGAGATGCGCACCTTGACAATCGCGAACGGCGATGGCGATGGCGATTATTTCCCGTTCCGAAATGTGCCCATCACGGCTGACCCGCCGCCGGAAGGTCAAAATTTTCTGAGCTGGACAGGCAGCAGTAACGCACTGGCCGCTCTGGCCGACCGGTATTCAGCGAACACTACTATCTATATGCCGGATGAAGATACGACTCTGACGGCAATATATATTGCAAACTACAATCTCCCGTGGAGTGAAACTTTCGAAACGACTCCTATGGAAATGGCAAATAAATCCGGCGCGCTTGACGGACAGCATGGATGGCTCGTGAGCGGCAACGGGCAGGCGCTGGTGCAGACCGGCATCGTCCACAGTGGCACGCAAGCGCTCGCGATTGAAGGAGCTACTGCCTCGCACACTTTTCTCGGAGAACCCGCGAATATCCGTGTTACTTACATGGTTAAACCGGTGATGAGTGAAATCCCGCCGGAAAATATTCCTCCCGGAGCGTCAACAGCGTTCTACATCAACACTAACAGACAGATTGTCGCCTATAATTCCACTACTCCAACTGTTATCACCGCCCCGCTAATTTCAAATGGCTGGAATAAAATTATGGTTGAATGTGATTATTCTTCTAAAGTTTGGCGCCTGGAACTTAACGATGAATTGATCGTTAGCAACTTTGCGTTTTATGGCGCTCCATCGGTTTTCAGCGCTATCGAACTTACCGAAGGTCCGCTTAATTCCGCTTATTTTGATGACATAAATATAGTAAACCCATTCGACATAGATGGCGATTCAATCCCTGACTGGTGGGAAACAATGTTTTATGGCGGACCTACTAATGCTATTCCGGAGGCGATGGCTGCCAATGGTATTAACACGGTGTTGGAAGCATATATTGCCGGATTAAATCCGACAAATCCGGCTTCCAGATTTCTGATATCTCAACTCCGTTCTCTATCCGCGGAATCAATTATCGAATGGACAAGTGTATCAGGGCGCGTTTACACGGTGTATTGGACAACGAATTTTCCTGACGGCAGTTTTCAGCTTTTGGAAAGCAATGTCCCGTGGACAGATAATGTTTTCACCGACTCAATAAATAATGTCGAAGAAAAAGGATTTTATAAAATCGAAGTAGAAATAGAGAAACCGTAATCGCGCGGGGCGCGAATTGCGATAGGCGCAATGGTATTCGGTTTTGTCCGTTTTGTCCGTTGGGAACATAAAAAAACAAATAAAACGAACTAACATGAAACATCTTAAAACAAAAATAACAAAGGGATTTAATGTTAATAGCCGTAGGTAAAACCTACGGACAAATAAATAAAACAGATACAACCCTAAATGCGTTGTACATTAAATTATTATAAATATGGAGACAATTTTGAACACAATAAATATATCAGCACTATTCATGATGATCGCTTTTTCAGCCGCAGCAACAGCTGAGGAAATTATTGCGCAATACGATTTTAACGGTGAGCCGGGAACCGCTGCCGTTTCAACAAATCATCCCGATATTGTCGCTGCGGGCGACATCATCCCGACCGAGTGGCAGAAATGGGATCTTGACGCGCAGAACGCTTCCTATCATCCGCAGGATGTGCTCTGGGTGCAAACCACCCGGGAGGATGGGGAGATAGACTTCAACGTGACAATCACGGAGGGGAAAGAACTGACGATTAACAGCGTAAGTGTGGATCACCGGTCTCATGTTGGCGGTGCGCCGTTTGATCAAATCACCTGGTACTATAATGACAAGGATGACGGCAGCGGAAATTACATTTTGTTAGGCTCGGAAACTCTGCCAAACCCAAATTCAGAAACTTTTCGCACTTCAACGGTAACTCCCGCAACGCCGCCCGCCGGTCTGAGCGGAACCGTGCATCTGCGTGCTGTTTTCCGCAATCGTGATGATTTTGCGACGGGCAGACTGGATAACTTCACGCTAAACGGAACTATAAATAGCGCTCCGGTACAAGGCACACTTTTCATTACCAAATAATTAAAATAAGGTTACAAATTATGAAATTTTTTAAATTATTTTTTCTCTCTCAAATTATTTTATTCAACTGCATTGGTTTTGGAACTATGTTGAATATTGTCAGCACAAATGAAGGAAACGGTAAATTTACATACAAAGTGTCTGCGGGGACAGCGCCATATTTTTTCGGTGGGAAAACCGATTTGCTGAAAATTGTTCTGCCGTCAGAAAACGTTATTGAAACTTACAATCCTGAAGGATGGTCGTCTACTGTTGATGTTGATAATACTGTTACGTGGATTTGTACAAATTCAGCTATTACGTTTATAGATTCAAACGAATTTATCTTCTCACTAATAAGCGACAATATAGAGCAAACTAACTACAACAATTCTTTTGGTGAATTTTACTCAAAAGGTTTTGTGCAGGGGGAAGTTTATTCTAACGATTATTCACTTTATTATCTTAAATCAGGTTCAGGCAACAAAGTCGCTTCCGCAAATATCGCCGGGTATGAAACATTTGCCTTCATCGGCCCGGTGGTTCCGGAACCGTTTCTATTTATTAATTGTTATTTATTATTTATTATTTATTATCGAAGGAAATTTAAATCAACATTCTAATATTCAATCAACCTTTTTTGTTGATTGCGTTCGTCAGGTCCATCAGGTCCATTTAATTTAAAAAAATGAAAAAATGAAAAAATACCTCGTTATTATCGGAACTGTTGTTTTGCTTGCTATTGTTGCATCATCATTGTTTTTATTAAAAAAAACAAATAATACCGACTTTTCTTTTAA
>JAOZSF010000329.1 GCA_029939815.1 bacterium | reverse complement strand
AAATCTTAATCTTCAATACATCGTCCTGTTACGCCTGTACGCTTCTTCGTTAACTGTAAGTTCGTCTAAGCAGGACTGTGTCATAGGATAATATCTGAAGTCGGCAAGCGGAAGAAAAGGAGCCATTAAATATCCGGGAATATAAAAAACTAATTGTACAATTGAAGGTTCGTTGTATTCATAAGTAAAACTTGAATATTGTGTGTATTCACCGGCTTGGTTTCCTTGTTCAATAAGCGCTTTAGACATATAGCCCATCATTTGAAAAGGAACAATAACCGTGTCGCCAATTACAGCAAATGGAAATGAAGCGCCTGCGGTAAATTTAGAACCTTCTGCCGAAGAACTTATTAAAAAAGCCCCTATGCAGCACGTTAAAATAATTAATCGTAATATTGATTTATGTGTTTTCTGCATAATAAAATAATAGTGTTGTAATTTAAAATATTTTTTACGGAAGAGGTTTTACTTTTACCTGAATTTCAAAATATCTGTTCAAAATTCTGCGTAAATCACCATTCTGACGCGCGTGATTAACTATTCTGTTTAACCTGTAATACAAATAATCAGAACGGCTGTCCTTAGACATCGCCCATGCAAGACGGTCGTTTGAAAGCAGCCACGGCAGAGCAGTCAAATCTTTATGGTCGCTTGAATATTTTAAAATAAATGGAGCATCATCAACGAAAATATCGATTTTTCCTGATTTCAATGCTGCAAGACCTTTTTTATCATTTTTAAAAACGATACATTTTGCTTTTTTAGCGTTTTCTTTAACAAAAATTTCTCCGGTCGTTCCGTCTATACACCCGATTTTTAAAGTTTTATATATATTTGTATAAGAATTAAATTTATTAAAATCTTTTTTTCTCACAATTGCCATTAAACCGCTGTTCATATAAGGTTCAACAAACCGAACCTTATCTTTTCTGATGTCTGCATCGGACATTCCGGACATAATAATATCAATTTTCCCGTCTTCGAGCGCCGGAATAAGTTTTTTAAAAGGCATGGTTACATAAATTATTTTAGCATCTAATTTCTTCCCGACATATTCTGCAAGATCAGCTTCTATTCCGGCTATCTTATCACCTTTTTTATAAATTACAGGCGGATAATCAGGACAAACGCCAACTTTTAGTGTTGGCATATTGCCAACATGTGTTGAAGGACCTTTAGGTGCAGAAGAACAACCGAAAAGTAAGACTAATCCGAAAGTAAAAATCAAACCGTTTTTAAGCAATTTCATACTCATAATTTAACTCCATTTGTGTTTTTAAAATTATTTGGTATTATTATACCTATTAACCAGACCTTTTGTCAATACTTAACCACGATTGCATAAATTAACCTTAAATTGGTATAATTAAAAGGCATAGAAAAAATAATAAATATTTAAATCTTGATTAATTTAATATTATGAAATATTCAGAAACTAAACAAGGAAGAACTTTTGTTATCAGACTTGAAGACGGTGATTGTCTTCATGAAAAAATCGAAAACTTCGCAAAAAATAAATCTATAAAATCAGCATCATTAATCGCTGTCGGCGGCGCTGACGCGGGAAGTAAACTCGTCGTTGGACCGGAAAACGGACGAAGTAATCCTGTCGTTCCAATGGAAACAATATTAAATAATGTTTACGAAATTGCAGGAACAGGAACTCTCTTCCCGGATGATGACGGTAACCCAATCCTTCACATGCATATCGCCTGCGGAAGAAAAACAGATTCAATTACAGGTTGTGTTCGCCGTGGTGTAAAAGTGTGGCAGATTATGGAAATAATTTTAACCGAACTTGTTAATTGTTCAGCAATTAGAACAATGGATGACAAAACCGGCTTTAAACTTTTACAACCGTAGAAAAACTTTATTATTTCCAGAAACAGCGTACTTTATTATTCTGCAAGTTCGTAAGCTGTTAGTCCGCCGTTAGATTGGATTTTCAGAGGTTTCAAATTTTTAGTTAAATTCTTAAGTTCTTCCTGCATAACATTTGATAATGCTTTTTTACGAAAATCCGGTGTGAACTCCAAGCAACTGTTTTTTTGATCAACAGGTATAAATCGCCCGGGATAATCAGGAATATCAGGATCTTGCGAAGGAAATAATTCGCCCGAAGCCGGACCATAAAGTTCCGGAACAGAAACAGGAGTCCCGGCAGATGGCGGCAGTGCTCCTCCGGCAGTGAAATTAACATTCCGCCAGTTATCTTCAGAAACAAGCCATGTTAAGCTGCCATCACCTGGATAGTTCATGTTAAGAGAGTATCCTTTTTTATCTATTTGTCCATTTACATTCCAATCAACTTTTTTCTTAAGATTAACATTATAATTTACAGTTCCGTATCCTTGATATTGAGCTTTTGTAAAAAATCCAACAGCTTTTTTTCCAAGCCCTTTTTTCTCTTTAACATTCCGTTCGTCAATAGGTTTTACCATTCCGGTTGAATAATCGTATTTCGCGGCATTGTTATAAGTTATACCATTAAACTGGAAATGATAATTCATTATGCTGATATAATTCGGTTTGTAATTTCTATGATCATATCCACCGTGAGTTAAACCAAGATTATGACCGAACTCATGCATAATAGTTCCGGCGGTTGGTCCGGCATAAGCTTCCTGTGATTGATTCCCCTGTAGAGATAAAATAAAATCTACTGCTCCTTTACGAAATGCAGCATAAGAGGAAATGCTGTTTCGTGAAATTCCTGAAGAACCTGAGCCGCCGTAATTATTGCATGAAACACAGTAATGATAAATTGCAGGGGTGTTTTGAAGCCCATAAGTGCTTATTGCATATTGTTTTATAGTGTCAACATCCGACCAATCATAACTCCCATTTACAAAAGAACCGACACTTGTCCCGCTGGAAGAAGGGTATCCTGCGGATGTTATTACAATAAGATTTATTCCTTTATTTCCTTTTCGACCTTTTACCGGAGCGACAGCAAAAGCATTAACGAGAATTTGTATCGCTGTAGCGGAAGGTTTATTGACATTGTCTGTGCCAACATGATCAATAAAAATTATCACATCTTTTTTATTCGGGTGAAGTGTAAGAGAAAGGTTGCTGAAAATGAAAGGCTGTTCTTCAAGCGAATCAGGAATTCCGTCTGCGTCTTTGTCGCTTTTGGTTTTCTTATTTGCCCATTTATATGCTTTGGGCGGACGTTTACCTGTAACCGAGGATGGATCACCGGGATCTGGTTTTGCATGAAAAACCGGATTAGAAAATGTTATTTGATGAGAAAAAATT
>JAOZSF010000328.1:1428-3279 GCA_029939815.1 bacterium | reverse complement strand
ATTATTTATTAATTATTAAGTGAGCGGATTGGGCGAAAAAAACAAAATGGACTAGTTGGAGGAATGGGTTATCGAATAGAGTTCAGCCGTCCATATCGGCATGTAGGATTTTCCTTGTATAGCATCTGAAGTTTTATTGACAAAAAGTAATTTTTATGTTATTATATTATCATTGTAAATAACGATACCGCAACTTCTCTTTTTTTAAAAAATCAAGTTATGCGCGACATTAACACTGAGTTTTAATAACTTCTACAATATAGGAGACATGGCAATGAAAAAAACAATTATTTTCTTAATAATCTGTACCCTTTTTACCGGCAGTGCTCTGGCTGGTGATAAAGAAAGAGTTTCAAAAAAAGAGCATAAACTGGATGATTTCAATGTTCCTATACAGTTCTGTTTTTTCCCCGGAGTACCGCAGAACACCCGATATTCCCGCGTTCACGGCGTGAAGTTCGGCTTACCTATTTCTTCCGGAAATGGAGTTGTCAACGGCATGGAAGCGTCAATTTTCGGAAGCTGGACCAAATATTTTTCCGGTCTCCAGTGCGCTTTATACAGCGAATGCAAAAGAGGTATTGGACTGCAAGGCGCGTTTTACAGCCAATGCGATGAGGGTGTAGGATTACAAGGTTCAGTTATCAATATCTCAAAGGATTATCAGGGTGTTGGTGCGGCTGTTGTGAATGTCAATAAAGGTGGGAAAGGTAAATTCACCCTTACCGGAATGCAGTTTGGATTAGTCAACTATTGCGAGAAACTCAACGGAATGCAGTTTGGTTTGGTTAATATTATCAAAGACAGTCCTCACAGTTTCATTCCCATAGTTAATTTTAATTTTCCTGAAGAGGATGAATAAGGACTGAATCCAATTATTCCCTGCGTATCTATCCACGAATGACGTTCAAAATATGAAAACAAAAGCTGTTATACTTTTTATGATAACTGCAACTCTTTTATTCACCGGTTGTGGAGAGAAAGTTGATGATGTTATTAACGAAATGACATTGAAAGGAACAGTTGAGCGCGGAGAAAAAACAAAAGACGTGCTCAAAGATGTTCAGAAACAATATGCCGATAATTTGAAATCGCTGCAGGCATTTGATAATCCTACGAACACATTAAAGTCAGACAAAAAAACAAAATGAAAACATATTTATCTGTTTTTATTATATCCTTTACTTTGTTTGTTTCCGCCGGCAAACAATTCACTGCAAGAATTTATTATAATGACGTTAGTGATTATAACAAACTCCTCGCATACGATGTGCTCGAATATAACAACAAAACAGAAAAGTATTTCCTCGCTATTGTTAATGATTCGGCGTTTGAACAATTACAAAAAGACGGTTGGAAAGTAAGTCGGGATGCTGAACAAACCCGCCTTGCAGATATTTCAGTTCAAAACTTTTATTCCGGATATAGAACTATTGATGAATTGTATCAGGATTTAGCAGCGGTAACTTCCGCTTATCCAAACATCACAGAAATAGTGGATTATGGAGATGCCTACTGTAAATCTCTTGGTGGAATTTATTTAACTCCGGGCGGTGATACACAAAAGCTTTACAACCTTCTTGCGGTAAAAATTACTAATAAAAAAATCCATACTGATAAACCTGTCTTCTTTCTTATGGCGGGAATTCACGCGAGAGAAATCACTACTCCGGAAGTGGCTATGAGAATGATTGATTATCTGACTCAAAATTATCAAAATAACGCTGATGTTCACTGGATTGTTGATTATCAGGAAACCTGGATTGTTCCATCAGTAAATCCGGAAGGGCATTGGATAGTTGAACTCGGCGCCGCGGAACCTTATGGTTCACCTTACTATCAAAGAAAAAA
>JAOZSF010000328.1:0-1328 GCA_029939815.1 bacterium | reverse complement strand
AGCAGCACATCTCCTTCCGAAATGCTATTTCGCGGAACCACAACGAATTCCGAGCCTGAAGTTTTTGAACTTCAGAATTTACTTACAAATTTATTTCCCGACCAGAAAATCGAGGGGCAAGCCGCTCCAACAAACACAACAGGATTATTAATTTCAATGCACAGTTACAGTGAACTTGTTTTATGGCCATGGGGATATACATCTGTCAACGCGCCAAATTACACTTCATTAAAAATGATCGGGGATAAATTCGCGACTTACAATCACTATACTTCTGAGTCAAGTTCAAGTTTATATCCGGCTGCCGGAGATACAACCGACTGGACTTACGGTGAACTTGGTGTTCCGGCATTTACATTTGAGCTTGGCAATCAGTTTATGCCCTCATACAGCATAATCGATTCAGAGCAATGGCCTGAGAACAAGCCGGCGCTTATTTACGCGGCAAAGATCGCGCGTATGCCTTATATGCTCATTAAAGGTCCTGACACAAGAGATATAGTTTTTTCTCAAGCTACAGGTGATTTAATTAAAGTCAGTGCAGTAATTGATGATTCTAATAATGGTAAAGCTATTGTTTCTTCAGCTGAATTATGTATTGGCTATCCAAATTGGATCTCTAATTCTGTTACTTATCAAATGACACCTGATGATGGTGATTTCGATTCCTTTGTTGAAACTGTAAGTGTGGAAATTCCTTTTTATGAATTCAATTCTGATACAGAACTGATTTTTATAAACGGAATTAATACAAACGGAAACGCAGGTCCTGTAACTGCCGCATTTTCAACTTCCCTTCCGGAACCCGTGTGGATTTGGATTATGATTCCGCCGGGAGCGTTGTTTTTCAATATCTTCCGCACACGTCAAAATAATAGCACGAATTAAATTTCTTCTCTTAACCTTTTTAAATATACGCAATAATTTTAAAATGTTAAATGGTGGGCGTTACGGGATTTGAACCCATGACCTCTGCCGTGTGAAGGCAGCGCTCTAACCAACTGAGCCAAACGCCCGTTCACAACTGAAAGTATATCAAAAAGAAATAAAATTCTCAATCAACAACTTCTCCCGAGAGTGAAGCCGCTCGTGGAAAAAATGCGTATCCCGCGCTGTGCCCGGAGAGTTTCGGGTATGCCGGGATGCTGGGCTTGATTACCCAATGAAACAACTCCGTCCCGACCTCAACGAGACCGACTACAGTCATCATCCCCAAACCGGGTGCCGCCTGATTTTGTCGTTTGGCAAAAAAATCAATTATAATGTATAATATTAACCACTAACTGATAACTATTAACTATTAACTATTAACTATTAACTATTAACTA
>JAOZSF010000327.1 GCA_029939815.1 bacterium | reverse complement strand
TTGATTATTGATTATTGATTTGATATTATTATTACTGTAATTTATAACTCGCGGAGTTGCTCAATGAAGAAAATTTTTCTTATCGCTATAATCGCTATTTCCTTAATTCCTGAGTTCGCTGCAGCAGGAAAAGGTGAAATTAATTTTATAGAAACCGATGTTGACTTGAGGTCAAACGGTACCGCAGTCGTCGCGTACACAATTCAGTGGAAAGTTCTTTCCGGTGAGTTTCATGGTTTTTACTTTCAAAAAGACAGAAAGTTATCCGCTGATATTTTATCCGATAAATCTTACGCCATCGATTCGGATAAAAATAAATATTCCTTAAATATCAAACCGGCACGCGGTAAAAAATGGGATATCATTCTCGCTAACGGTATCGGTATTCCGAACGGAAATATCACTTATGTATTTTATTTCAAAACCGATTTTGCACGAGCGGGATATGTGGCTAAAACAACTTCCCCTCTGGGCAAAAAACTTATTGTCTTCAACTGGTCACCTTCTCAATTTACTGAAACGCGTAATCAATCCCACTACACATTAAAAATATTAACGCCGATAGAAATTCCGATTGGTGCAAATCCGAGGGAATTTGTTAATTCAAATCAAGTTGTTCTTACCGAGAAATGGGTAAACAAGAATTTTTTAATAGATTATAAGCGCGGACCCCAAAACCGTCTTCAGATTATTTTCCATAAAAATAATCCGGGAAATATGTACCATATGCGTACTCAGTTTTATCTCCCGGCTAAATATTTCGCTCTATCAACGCCATTAAGAAAAGTCATTTCTTACACCACACCTCAAAAACATTATGAAGCTGTCCGCAGAACAATAAAAAAAATCGATAAAACTTCTTTAGCGATTATTCTCGCAGTTGTGTTATTCATTTATTTATTGATTACTCTCGGCAAACATAAATCAATGGTTAAAGCCCAGAAAGGACTTGATGAGATTAAATGGGATAATCTTGACTGGACACCTCCGAAACTTATCCTCTCAAGTTTTAGAAAACCGGGGAAAATTTGTAAAGACCTTACTGACATTGAAGCCGCTTTTTATCTTGGTATTCCGTTAAAAATGATTGTCAGCGGGATTGTTGAAGCATTTGTTACTCAAGGGTGGCTTGAGGTTGTTTCTAACTCCCCTCTCAAAGTTAAAGTTTTAAACTTTCCCAATTTGAGCAAAGTAAATTCTTATGAACGAATGATTTTTAACTCCCTTTCAAACGACGGTATTTTTTCTCAGGAAGAGCTTGAGAAACTAATGAACACAGCTGTGGAAAACATTCGCCGGAAAGCCTGGGATGCCGATATCGAAGCAACAAAAAATTATTATTCACATAAAATTGAAGAGTGGATTGAAGGCAAAGCAAAAGAAAATCCTGAAATGCCAAATCGAACGAATCAAAGCACCGAGCAAAACTGGTTCTACTGGTATTATCATAATCGACCCATTTTTTCCCGCAATTACGACTATAATAGAGACCCTTACCAATATGAAAAAGCGATTCCGATTGATATCGATCACATTGTTCAAGGGTCATTCAGTACAGATTTAGTCTTAGATATGAATGTCTGCCACGATGCGTGTCATTCCGCGTGTCATTCGGCCTGCCATTCTGCATGCCATTCGGCATGTCATTCAGCTTGCCACTCAGCATGTGTAAGCGGAGGGTCGCATTAATGGACGCGCAAAATTTAGAGTGGATAGATGAATTTATTTCCCGCGTAAAACCTTATATTTTTGTTCGCGTGGAAGATAACCTGCTGATTAAACGGCCGAACAACGCGCAAAAATTAAATCCTGTCGGAGCGCGGATATTAAAATCGCTTCTTGACGGCGCGACAATAAAAGAAGTTTTAGCAAACGTAAAAAGTTCTCCCGAAAAAATTGACGATATTTATAATTTTATGATTGCCGTGCGGCAAAGTTTGGAAGGAAATCTCGATGAATTTACATTAAATCCCGCTGTTGAAATTTCTGCTTTCGATATGAAATTCAGCGATTATCCCGTTCTCTCGGAATTCGCTTTAACTTACCGCTGCAATTTAAAATGCGAATTTTGTTACGCGGGATGCAATTGCACGACTAACCCCACAAAAGACGATAAAGAAATGTCGCCGGAAGAAATTGAAAAGATCATCGAAAAGATTTTTTATGAAGCGAAAGTTCCGTCGATTAGTTTTACAGGTGGAGAACCAACGCTCGATGATAATTTACCGCGCTACATTCGTTTCGCTAAAAAACTTGATATGCGCGTAAATTTAATTACCAACGGGACATTAATCTCAAAAGAAAAAGCGAAAATATTCGCCGGCGAAGGATTGGATTCCGCGCAGGTCAGTTTGGAAGGCATCACAGCCGAAACTCACGATAAAATTGTAAATTCCATAGGAGCGTTTGAGAGAAGCATCGCCGGATTTGAAAATTTAAAATCCGCGGGGATTCTCACTCACACCAATACTACAATCACAAAAACAAATCTTCATGA
Organism: bacterium; assembly: GCA_029939815.1. Taxonomy (GTDB): domain Bacteria; phylum Auribacterota; class UBA3054; order UBA3054; family B51-G9; genus B51-G9. The sequence continues at coordinate 784 of JAOZSF010000327.1, read as the reverse complement.
ATGTCCTCAATTCCCTGAATTTATCCGTGAAAAACTTGATAACGACAGATTCAGCATGAACCTAATCATACCAACCGGTTCAGCAGGAATTAATAATAAATTAACTGTCTGTTATAGTGAAATTGGAAATCATCTTGAAAAAATTATCGCCGAAAGTAAAAAAAATAATGTCAACTTTATGTGGTATTCTCCCGTGCCAATGTGTCTGTTTAATTCCATTCCGCACGGGCTTGGAAATAAAGGTTGCAGCGCTTGTGACGGATTAATTTCCGTTGCGCCTAACGGTGATGTTTTACCATGCGCTTCTTACGATGAAAGTGTGGGCAATTTACTAAAACAGAATTTTGAAACAATATGGCAATCGGTTAACGCGGTAAAATTCCGCACAAAAAGTCTTGCTCATGATATTTGTAAAAAATGTGAGGATTTTCACATTTGTAACGGTGCATGTCCGCTCTACTGGCGAGTAATTGGATTTGATGAATTGGACATTATAAACACTCAATATTGCTTTGACCTTTAAGACCTATAAAAATTATGAAAAAATTTCTACTCTCAAAAAACGAACAGGGAATCGTGGTATTCAAATTTTTCCCTTCTCTTGAATACACAAATAGAATGCTTCTAAGCTTCGGACTGATTATTTTCGGTATCGCAATACAGATTGTTTACTACAATTTGTTCGCAGGGATTTTATTCATTCTCGGCGGCAGTTTGCTGCAAGTGGTTAACGGTTACGACAATAGAATCAAAACCGGTCGTTATCGTCCTGATGCCGACTGGA
>JAOZSF010000326.1 GCA_029939815.1 bacterium | reverse complement strand
AAAAAAATTATAACATAAATTAAAGAGCAAGTCAACTTTTTACGATATACATCGCATTTTTCTTATATACCAGTTGACAAAACGCACCTTTTTGCGTGGTTTGCGTTGGCGATATTACAAATGCATAATACACATAAAAATTAATTGACTTAATAAAAGTTTTATGATATAACATTTAAAAAATATAAATCGAATTTTATTATATTTAATATTATGTGATTGCGGTATCTTGGGAAATCCCGATTTGTTTAACACACTTTAAGTGTGTGATAAGCCTTATGAGCAACCTATAATTATAATTTTCAAATTAAAATATTTTTATGTCAAATACATTTTTAAAAGCCGGAACTGAATTCCTTATCTCTGATATGTTTCCAAAACGCGAGTGGTATAACTACTTGTGGAACGAAAAATTTATTGCAAAAATTAATCAATTCGGCGGCGGACCAAGTTGGAATTGTAGCGGCGATTCCAGATTTGAAGCAAGCACTTATGGTGACAGCCGGTTATTTTTTATTAGAAATAAAGAAAACGGAAAATACTGGTCGCCAAACCGTAACTTTGAACGCAAACAATTTGAAAAATTTTCCGCTAAAGTCGGTCAGGGATATCATAATGTTACATCTGTAAACCAGGGAATTCGATTTTCGTGGACTATGTTTATCCCGCAAAAAGGTGACCATGAATGCTGGATAGTTAATTTGAAAAATGAAACTAATAAAGTTAGTAACTTCAGTTTTTTTTCTTATGTAACTTCAGGATTAAACAGTCTTCCGCAAACACCTTATAACTGCGGAAAGTTTAACAAAGAATTAGACGGCGTAGTTCTAAATCATCATGCCTGGAACGTCATTAATGGTACATATTTCCAATATCTCGTCAGCGATATTAAGCCAGATGCTTATGAAACATCAGACCGCAGATTTAAAGGTGTTTATGGTTCTATTAATAATCCTGATGCTGTAAAAATCGGAAATCTTGCTTCTGAAGACACTACTTTCGACGGCGAAATGATTGCTGCTTTGCAATTGGATATTTCTTTGCAGCCCGGCGAAGAAAAACGCATCAATTTTATTTCCGGACTTGCCTGCTCTCTTGAAGAAGCTGTAAATGTTCGCCGAGAACGTCTTTCAACTAAGTTTTTTGATAATGAATTAGAAAAAATAAATAACAATGCTTTGTCGTTTGCACATACATTATCAATTGACACACCGGATGAAGATATCAATCTGATGACTAATGTATGGTTGAAACGTCAAATTGATCTTGGGAAAACATGGGCGCGTGCTTACGCACGCGGATTCCGCGATATTATGCAGGACATTACTGCTTTTCTTCCGCTCCAACCGGCTATCGCAGCTGAAAAAATTATTTATTGTCTCCGTTATCAGTTTTACAACGGAAATACCGTAAGGCACTGGGAACCTCTCGAGCCACATCCTTATGTTGACGGCCCGGTTTGGCTTATTTATACAGTTACACAATATTTAAAAGAAACAGGCAATTTCGCTTTTCTGGAAACTTTTGTTCCATATTATGACTCACAGAAAAATGAATCAATAATTGATCATTGTCGGAAAGGCATGGATTTTTTGTTGTCTAATCTTGGAAAACACGGACTGTGTCTTTGGGGCGGCGGTGACTGGAATGATTCTATTAACGGTGCAGGATTAAAAGGTGTTGGCGAAAGTGTTTGGCTTACTGAAGCTACAATCCTGGCAACTAAAAATTTTGAAGAAATGTTGCGCAAAATTGGCGAAAATATTGAAGCTGATCAAATCAAAGCTACCGGGGATAACTTAATTAAAGCGATGCGTAAACACGCATGGGAAAAAGATCATTTCCTTTGTGGATTTACAGATTGGGATGAAAAAGTCGGATCATACGAAAATGATGAAGGAAAGTTTTTCCTTAACATGCAAACTTGGGCTGTTTTAAGCGATGTTGCCGATGAGCCTGAAAAACTTATGAACCTTGTTGAACAAAATCTTAAATGTCCGTGGGGATATGTCCTTAGCAAACCAAGCTATACAAAAGGCGATGACCATATTGGACGCGCAAGTTTTTTTGAACCAGGATGCTATGAAAACGGCTCTGTTTATAATCATGGAGGAACTTTTAAAATCGCTGCGGATTGTAAGTTGGGACGCGGACAATTAGCTTACGAAACGGTTAAAATGATGCTTCCCACAAATCCGGAAAACCCGGCTGAAAAATCCGGCTCTGAACCTTATGCTATTACTAATATGTACCTTGGTCCAGAAAGTGTTCTGCGCGCAGGAGAATCTCTTATGGGTTGGATTACCGGCACTGCCGGATGGTTGTTCAGGTGTATCACAGAAAATATGCTTGGAGTCCAGGCACATTATGACGGGTTGGTTATTCAACCATGTCTTCCAAAACACTGGACAGATGTAAATATAACACGGAATTTCCGCGGTTCCAGTTATAAAATAAATATTTTAAATCCGTTGGGATTGCAAACTGGAAAGATTTCTGTTACATTAGATGACGTTTTGCTTGAAGAAAATATTATCCCGCCGATTTCTGATGGTAAAACACATAAAGTAATTGTAAAATTAAACGCGTTTAGGGTTATTATTTAACTTTTTTGAAGTTATAAAAAACATCTTGCCTGTAAGGCAATTTCATCGTAGCCCAGGGTAACGCCCTGGGAATTATATGATAAAAAGATGTTCCCTGTAGGGGAACCTCAATGTTTGTTACGCGTTTCTTAATTTTGAAGTTCCCCTACAGGGAACAATCTCTCTTTTGTTTTTACCCCGGGCGATGCCCGGGGCTACGATGAAAAACCCTTACAGGGTTAATTATAAAAGTTAAGATTTCACCCTAAATGAGTATATCAGCCCATAACTTTAGTCGTGGGATATAATATTTAGGTGTTATTCAACCGTTTTAACGGTTTTTTATGCTAAAATCGGGAAATAAACTGTTGATTTCAAACAAATTAAGTTATTAATAAGAATTTTACTGCGTTATTTAAGGCTATTATTCATTATAATATTTTTACAAAAAATGAAAAACACAATTAAATGGTCAAAAAACAAAGCTAACAAATGGTATGCCCGACAACCGTGGTTAGTCGGATGTAACTTTATTCCAAGCTCTGCAATCAACCAGCTGGAAATGTGGCAATCAGATACTTTTGACTCAAAATTAATCGACATGGAACTTGGTTGGGCTGCCGACATTGGATTTAATACGATAAGAGTTTATCTTCATGACCTTGTCTGGGAAGCAGATGCAAAAGGGCTCAAAAAACGCATAAC
>JAOZSF010000022.1:10847-12467 GCA_029939815.1 bacterium | reverse complement strand
GATAAATATTGCGAATTTGTTCTACAGTCAATCCTTTTACAGGATTAGAAGGATGAACAAGAACCGGCAAGCCGTCAAGAGCAACTACATGAGCAACCGGCATAATTCCTTTTTCAGCGGCAGCTTTAAATTCTTTTTCTTTCATAAAGCGGGACATATCAGCAATATCGCATGTTTTGTTAATCAAACTTTTTGCACCGTTACCACTTCCGGATTCGCTGACGGTGATATTTACGTTTTTGTGTTTTGCCATATAATATTCAGCAAAAGCTTTTGCAATAGGACCAACAGTAGTTGAACCGTCAACCACTATTTTTTCGCCGTAAGCCGGAGCGCACAACGCACTGATTATAAGAAAGGTTATTGATAAAATTAAAATCTTGACTTTGCTTGTGTTCATTCTCACTTTTTTCTCCTTAATTGAAGTTAATTATTAAATGTCCAAATTTATTTTGAACGCGGATATTGTATAAAGCTATTTTTAATTATAAATGTGCTTTTTGTTAAGATTATGTTAATGTTTTTTTGGAGTTGACTTTAAGAATTGAAACTATTATAATTACTGCATTATGAATGAATTAATTTTTATTGTTGATGATGAACCGGATATTCTGGAGCTGGTCTCTATCAATATGACTAAATCCGGATACCGCGCTTTTGAATTTGAAAACGCCGCGTCGCTTTACAACAAACTACCCAAAATCAAACCGGATTTGATTATCCTTGACCTTATGCTGCCCGATGAAAGCGGAATGGATATTTGCAGAAGATTAAAATCTTCAGATGAATATTCGGATATTCCTATTATCATCTTATCCGCAAAATCAGAAACAACAGACAAAATTCTCGGTCTCGAATTCGGTGCGGATGACTATGTCACAAAGCCGTTTGAACCGCGTGAACTTGCTGCGAGAGTTAAAGCTGTTTTACGTCGTTCACGACCTTCAGTTGATAAAGAAAAACGTATAATTGTTTTTGGAGATATACTTGAGATTGATCCTAATAAATTTCAAGTCAAAGTTGAAGGTGAAATCGTAAAACTAACAACAACGGAATTCAAAATCCTTGAACAGCTTTTGAAAAAACCGGGCTATGTTTCATCGCGGGATAAAATTCTTGATAAATTGTGGGGGAATGAAAAAATCGTTGATGAAAGAACGGTTGATGTGCATATCAAACACCTACGTACAAAATTAGGCAAAGCAGGGGAGTTTATTAAAAATATCAGGGGAGTGGGGTATAAGATTGAAGAGTAGAAGACGGAGGACAGAAGACGGAAATTAAATTTAACAAATTAAATTATAAAAAATGCAAATATTATCTTTTAAAGAATTGCGTGTTTATCAATTAGCTTTTGAACTTCAGCAGAAAATTTTTGAATTGACAAAAAAATTTCCTAAAGAAGAAACTTATTCCTTAATTGATCAAATTAGACGATGTTCTCGTTCAACAGGATAAATGGTGTAGAATTAATTAAACCATAAAAAGACAGATTGCCTACACATCTGTCTTCAGTCCTCCGTCCTCTGCCCTCTGAAACATGAAATTATCATATAAAATATTTTTCGGGATTTTTCTTACCGTTCTTGCTGCGGTACTGATTGGTTATGGAATTTTTAG
>JAOZSF010000022.1:1468-10747 GCA_029939815.1 bacterium | reverse complement strand
TCGGGATTTTTCTTACCGTTCTTGCTGCGGTACTGATTGGTTATGGAATTTTTAGATTTGAAGCAGGGCGGCGCTTTCATAAATCTCTGGTTCTCCGCCTGCAGCAAACAGGTGCAGTTGTTGATTATCAACTCGCCCCGCTAATTTCTTCCGGTGATTTTATAAACTTGAATAAAACAGTTGTAAAACTTGGACAACTTTCCGGTGCGCGGATTACTATTATTAAAAATGACGGAAAAGTTCTTGCAGACTCAAAAGAAAATCCGGATGAGATGGAAAATCACGCCAAACGGCCGGAAGTTGTTAAAGCAATTGCCGGTAAAGTTGGTTCATCGGTGAGGTATAGTTCAACTTTAAGAAAAAATATGCTTTATGTCGCTTTGCCGGCGGAGAAATCAGGAGGAATTTCTTATGTTGTGCGAATAAGCATGTTTTCTCAGGATGTTAATAAACTTTTGTCAAGTCTTACAAAAGTAATGATAATACCAACAATGGTTTTGCTTCTGTTCGCGGCAATAATTTCAATCTTAATAGCAAGAACGGTTTCAACTCCAATCAAACGATTGATGATCGCTTCCCGCGCGGTTTCACAGGGAGAGTTTTCTCACAAAGTTAATATTACCGGATGTGATGAAGTAGGAGAATTAGCTTTACATTTTAATGAGATGACGGAACATTTGTCTGATTATGTTTTGGAAATATCTTCTCAAAAAGATACATTGAATGCGGTGGTAAATAATATCAGTGAAGGAATTATTGCACTGGAAATTGACGGGAGAGTTCAACTTTTCAATAAAGCGGTTATAAAACTTCTTGGTGTGGAATTTGTTTTAGGCAAGTTTTATTGGGAGATGGTCAGAGAGCCTGAAATTGTAACTTTAATTGAAAAAGTTATTTCCACTAAAAAGAAAATAAAAAATCAAATCGAAATTAATGATAAACAACTTATTTGTACAGGTGTTATTTCTGATTCGGGCGATCACATCATTATTTCTGTTTTTGATATTACCGATATTATTGAACTGTCAAAAATTAAAAAGGATTTTGTTACAAATGCTTCGCATGAATTAAAAACACCGCTGACATCGATAAACGGATTTCTTGATCTCGCGATGGAAGGTTGCGACTGCGAAACAAATAAATATCTCGAAGTCGTAAAAAGAAACACGCAACGCCTAATTAATATTGTAAATGATTTATTAACATTGGCAGAACTTGAGAAAAAAGGATTGAAATTTGACAGTAGAGAAATAAATATTAATTCCCTAATTCAAAATATTACCGCATTTCTTGAAATAAAAGCCAAAGAAAAAAATCTTTATCTGAAAATAAAATTGCCTGAAGAAGATATTTTCATAAAAGGTGATGAATTTAAAATTGAACAACTGCTCGTTAATCTAATAGATAACGCAATTAAATATACGGAAAGCGGGGGAGTGACGGTAACACTAAAAAGCAAAAACGGGAAAGCTATTATCAGTGTTGCAGATACAGGAATCGGAATTGCTGAAAAAGATATCTCAAGGATTTTTGAGCGTTTTTATGTTTCAGATAAAGCTCGTTCACGAAAATCAGGCGGCACAGGTCTGGGACTCTCAATCGTAAAGCATATCGTTATGATTCACGACGGGAAAATAAGCGTTAAAAGTAAACCGGATAAGGGAACGGAATTTATCGTTGTGCTGTGAACTGCAAATAATAAGACTTATAAGACAAATGAGTCTTATAAGTCTTATAAAAGATATGAATAAATAATATTCTTTACTTCACCAGATCGCCCAAAACGTAATCAATCTCATCTTTCAATTTTGAGATGTCCGCAGCTTTGTCGCAAGGAACATCGGTCTTCATTCTTATTATGCGTGGGATAATGTCAAGGCTTAGAAGTTGAACACACGGCACACCTTTAGCTATAATTTTTCCTGCTTCATCATGGAAATGAAGAATAACATCCATCATTCTCAACTGTTTTTCCGGAGTACAGTAAACATCATTATCGTGAAAAGCATTCTGTTGGAGAAAAGCTTCTTTTATCAGTTTCGCTGTTGTGAGAATTAAACGCTGGCGGTCAGGTAAAGCATCAGGACCGACAAGTTTCACGACCTGCTCGAGTCTGTTTTCTTCCTGAAGTATGGTCATCGCTCTCTCCCGCATTTCCTGATAATTAAAATCTCCACCTTCTTTTTTCCACCATTCAGCTACATCACTGACATATTCACTATAAGAATTATTCCAGTTAATTGACGGGAAATGGCGGGCGCCGGCAAGAGATTTATCAAGCGCCCAGAACGCACGAACAAATCTTTTAGTGTGTTGAGTTACCGGTTCGGAAAAGTCTCCGCCCTGAGGAGAAACGGCGCCGATAACAGAAACGGAACCTTCACGTTTTTCAATTTTTCCTCCTACTTCCGCTCGCCCGGCACGTTCGTAAAATTCAGCGAGTCTGCTTGCGAGATAAGCGGGATAGCCTTCTTCGGCGGGCATTTCTTCGAGTCTGCCGCTGATTTCACGGAGAGCTTCTGCCCAGCGGGAAGTTGAGTCAGCCATAATAGCGATATGCAATCCCATATCGCGATAATATTCAGCGATAGTAATTCCTGTGTAAATACTTGCTTCACGAGCTGTAACAGGCATGTTTGATGTATTGGCAATGAGAACAGTTCTGTCCATTAACGGCAGTCCGGTTTTCGGGTCTTTTAGTTCAGGGAATTCCTGAAGAACCTGTGTCATTTCATTCCCGCGCTCACCGCATCCGATATAAACAATCAAATTTGCGTCACTATATTTTGCGAGTTGGTGTTGCGTAACAGTTTTTCCTGTGCCGAAACCGCCCGGAATTGCCGCTGTGCCGCCACGGGCAATAGTGAAGAAGAAATCAATAACTCTTTGACCTGTAAACAGTGGGATGTTAGGTTCGAGTCGCTGGACAACGGGTCGCGGAATACGAACAGCCCATTTGTGGTACATTTTCAATTCCTGTTCACCCTTATCGTTAGAAACTTTAGCGATGATTTCTTCTACGGTATAATCGCCTTCATCAATCATTTCAGTGATTGTGCCGGAAACTTTAGGCGGGACGAGAATTTTATGATTAAGCAATTCGGTTTCCTGAACTGTGCCGAGAATATCATTTCCGGAAACAACATCGCCTTTTTTGGCAACAGGAATAAAATGCCATATTTTTTCTTTTGAGATTTTTGGAACGGAAATTCCGCGCCCGATAAATGATCCGGAAATTTCATGAATCTTATCAAGGGGACGTTGTATTCCATCGTAAATACTACTTAACAAACCCGGACCGAGTTCAACACTTAACGGTTCATTTGTTCCAACAACCTCTTCGCCCGGTTTTACGCCGGTAGTGTCTTCATAGACCTGAATTGTAGAAATATCGCCATCCTGTCTGATGATTTCCCCGGTGAGTTCGAGTTCCCCGATAAGAACCTGATCGCCCATATTCATTGCGCCTGTTTCATCTGCGTAAACAGCGGGACCGTTAATACGAATTACTTTTCCATGTTTAATATTCATTTTAAATAATATGCTTCAAAGTTAAATTTGCCGAAATTTATAAATCCAGGTTAAGTTTTTTTAAAACTTCATCCCGTAGTTCTTCTTTTGCTCTTCTCATTTCGGCTTCAGCAGAGCAATCAATCGTTAATCTTCCGTCTTGGCTTTTAACTATAACTCCACCTGAAATAGGAATATTTTTTTCGCTTAATTTTGCTTTGGTTGACGGAATAAGTTTTTTTATGATTTCAATATCTTTTTCGTTACAAAATACAATACCAGCGCCGTTCGGAATTTGAGACAATCCTGCATCTAAAAGAGCTTTGATCCATTTCGCGTATTTATCATCCCGCGGTAAATTCTTCAATTTTGCTAATGCAACGTCAAAAATTTCCTGAATAAATTCCTGCTGCTGCTCAAGTTGTTGTTTCCTTACATCAGCTTTTATTCTTGCAATCGCTCTTTCAGCGTGAAGTTTAGCTTCTTTTTCGGTGATTTCGCGATTAGAATCAAGAATAGCTTCCGCTTCTTCGCGAGCGTGCTGGATTTCTCTTTCTGCAACCCGTTTAGCGCGGCTAACCAACTGTTTAGCTTCTTTTTCAACGCTTTCTTTTATTTCTGCAAAGACTTGTTCCATGATTTTTTATCAGTTATCAGTTATTGGTTATTAGTTATTGGTGATTATTCACTAATAACTTTTTCCAACTGCTATACTTTCAGTCCGAGTGCCTGTTGGACAAGTTGCTGAATATCTTCAGCTTCCATTCCTGCGCCGGTACTGTCAGGAATATTCATTATAAGAGGAAATTCTTTTCGTAATTTATAATCATCAAATTCACCGCCGAGCTTATCAGCAATGGATTGTGCTACAAGAATGAGTCCAATGTCGCGTTGACTCAGAAAGTCGCTGATCGTTTTTCTTGCCTGTTCGGCAGTTTCAACAACAACTCCGTCAATTCCGGCGAATCCAAATCCGCGAACAGTAACAATATCTCCAACAATTTTAACGGTCATAGTATATTGGTATTAGACGTTGGACGTTGAACGTTTATCCGGTAAAGGATAGCGTCAAATGTCAAACGTCAAAAGATTAATATTAAAGTTACGCAATTAAAATCATAATAGCTACAACCATTCCGTAAATGGCGATACCTTCAGCAAGACCAACATAAATAAGTGAGCGACCCATAAGTTCCGGGCGTTCAACAACAGCGCCCATTGCGGCGGAACCTACACCTGCGACAGCGATTCCTCCGGCGATAGAGCCGAGTCCGACGGCGATACCCGCACCGATGAATTTCAAGCCATAGCCGACAGTAGCCTGTGTTTCTGCGTTTTCGGCTGTCATAACGGCTTTTTCATTCGACTCAGCTTTTGCGTTTGTCGGGATAAAAACTACGCTCATAACGATAATGAGTAAAGCCGCAACTGATAATACGCTTTTCGATATTAAACTGCTTAAAACTAATTTTCTTGTCATTTCATTTCTCCTTTTCGCGATTAAAATCACGAGTTTATATTATTAATTATATTATGTTATATTGACTTTTAATCTTCGATTTCCAATGGCTCAAATTTAATTCCGTTTCCTTCAAAAAATTTCGAGAAAAATTCGTAGTACTCAAGACGAAGACACTGAATAAAAACTACTAATCCTTCAAGAAGCATAACAAAAATATTGCCGGTTACCGCGGCAATAATATATGATGCTCTTGAACCGAAATTGGCTTCCGGTCCTGTCATTCCGCCACCCATTCTTGCAAGTTGGTAAACAACCATCATCAATGCGGCGTGATTCAACGCGAAAGCGCCGACACGAACAAACGAAACGGTTTGTGTTACAAAACCAAGAGTTATTTCTATGGGTTTAAAAATAGTTTCTGCGGCGGAATGTTCTTCGCCATCATGCTTGTCATGCACCTTATTTTTTTCGAATAGTTTTGCGTAGAAAATATCGCCGATGACGATTAGAACTATCGGAATTAAGAGAACACCTACTGTTAACCCGACGGGGATGTCTTTGTCTCTGATTAGCGATATAAAGAAAACACCGAGCGCCATCCAGTAAAAACATCCACTTAGCAACCCCCATTGTCCGAACAGGAATTCTTTATAATTTTTTCTTTTAACAGTTTGAACCAAATTTAAAATTATACCTATGCTTATTATTACAATACCTAATAAGATTGCGGTTCCAAGCAGCTGCTTTGTATCTTTTAACGGCATAAGCCACATAGAAAGCGAGTGAAATTCAATGCCGAAAACCGAGCCGAACATTAAGCCGAAAAACATTGCGCTGCAGCCGACAGTGATCATCAACCATCCGGCTTTAGCAATAGATTTTAAAGCTTTTGATTTTGCGACAAATAAACCTATCGCGGTTAAAACAGCGCCATGACCTATATCGCCGAACATCAAGCCGAACATAAGAGTAAAAGTCAGCGCCACAAAAAATGTCGGGTCAATCCCGTCATAGTCAGGGTAGCCGTAGGTTGTAATCAACATTTGAAAAGGTTTCAGAAAAGCCGGATGTTTAAACTTAGAAGGGACTTTTGCCTTGCCTTCTTTCTTTAAAGCGCTTGCCAGCCCGGTGTCATCATCGGGTGAAGACCATTCAATTTTTAATGGTCGGGGAATTAAATTTTTTAATTCAGTTTCGATAATTTCAGCTTTGTTTCCAGGAATCCAGCCGCTTATACATGTTGTCCTTGCTGTTTTGCCAAAGAGATGCATAGCGTTAAGAACGTTAACGTTTGCTTTAATAAGTTTTTGCCATGTATTCACTTTCGGCGCAAGAGATTTACACAATAATAATATCTTTTGTTTTAAAGAAGCTGTTTCTTCGCGTATCGACCATAAATTAAATTCAATCAAATCAAGAGCTTCATTAGGGTTGCCGCTATATTCATCCGGGATTTTTATTTCAGAGAAATAATGATTTTTAAGTGCGTCGATAACATTTTTCTTGGCGTCTTTTACACATATCGCGATTAAACTAACTTCATCTTCGCTTAAATTACGCAACTCAAAATGATGAGGAACCTGCTGCATACTTCTTCGAAGCTGCGGAATGAATCTTCTCGGCATTGTGCCTGTTATTGCGGCAAAAAAATTAAATTTTGAAACTTCTTCGTAAGAAACACCTGCCGTTTCAAAACTTTGAAGAGCATCGGATATTCTGTTAAGTTTATCTATTTTTTCTTTATTGTTGTGAATTTCATCAATATATGCTGAAAGAATTTGTACGTTTTCCTCAACCTCATCTTTCATTTCATCGCAAATTTTAACCGGGTCGATTACAATTTCGGCTTCAGGAATTGAACGATGTACTGTTATATTATTTTCTTCTATCCACGAAATCAGCTTTTTAAGTTTCTGTTCTACAGTTTCTATTTTTGATAAAATATTAGAAAATTCAGCCGGCGTTCCTTCTTTCAAAGCGGTGGAAATAAGCGCGCGGTCGATTAGATGAACGACCTTTTTCTTTATGAGATAATCGCAAATGGGGATTACATCCTCATCGAGGGCGATTATCTGAATAAGTTTCATTCGTTCTGTTTTAAACATAATTATATTAATTTAAAAATTAATGCACATTAATCTGTCATCTATTTCCATTTCAAATCGTTTATATTGAAGAAGAGAAATTAAATCGTCAACTTCCTGTTCCTTTAAAAAGAAAAAAGCTATTGCCGGCGCGATACTCATTGACAACCCTTCCGCAAAGACTTTTGTGCAGTGCTGTTCGCGATCTTTTCGAATATTATAAACAGTTTGTTTTAAATTTCCCCCCGCAATTTTTTTACAGTTCGTTTCTTCCGAAAGCATATCAAAAAAATCTTCGGAATCAGATGCAGAAGATAATTTTTCTAAAAGCCGTTCGGAAATTCGTTTGCAGCCGCTTAACGGAAGTAAAGGGAGGATTGATGAAAATTCCATTTCATGATCATATTTTAACCTTACAAACGTAGTAAGCGCAACTTCATCAAGGTAATCAGATAAAAGAGACCGTGTAGAGGCTGATTTTGTTTTGTCAAGTTTTTCGACTGAAGAGATAAGATGGTCATAATAAACTTTTTCGAGCAGGCATTCGAAAAGCATTAAATCACGACCCTGGGACAAAAAGTTATGACCTTTCTGATATGCGTATCTGTAGTAAGTCGGTTTAAGAATTTCAGATAACTCGTCAAAACTTTTTATGTCGTCCCAATTCACATCTTTAGATATTGAATACCGTCCCAAATCATAGTTGTCAATTTTCAAATGGTTTTCTCGGCGTTCGGGCTGATTCAGCCTACGAATAGTTTTTTTTATGTTGAAAAGTTCGTATTTCTGAATCAGAACCGTTAATGCTTCGGCGGGAGGACCTGACAGGAAACGCAGAATGTTGATAATATATGAAATGGTAGAACTTCTAAGCATGTGTTCAACGCGCCTCATTGACGGTAAAGCATCGGCATGCAAAGTTGTCCATTCAAAAAAAACGCGGTATTCTGTGTCAACAAGATAGTTTAGGGCAGTAAAAAGATCTCTTGACTGTGATAGATTTTTCCAATCAGTATCGGAAAGCAATTTTGATCTCACTCCTCGAGTTCTTGTACAGGCGGCCGGATATTCAAAATAATTTCCCAACATATTTATTTATCCGATTATTTGTTCGACAATCCAGTTTGCCACATTGTCGGATTGTTGATTAAACAGCAATTTACTTTGACTGAGCTTTTTGTTTAACTCGTTCATTGTATTTTTTTCAAACTCAGAAGTCTGAGCATTAATTTTATTGAAAATATCTTCTGCCTGGACTTTACATTTATTTTTAGAATCGTCAATAATTCCTGCCGCCTCTTCCCGAGCCGCGGTTTTAATTTTTTCCGCTTCTTTTTTAGCGGTTTCAAGTTGAGTAGCAGAATCCCGCTCGACTTTTATAATTTCTTCAATTGTGCTCATTGGAGAATAGATTGTTGGATGACCGTGCGGCAAGCGCACATCATTTTATTTATTGGATTGTTGGATGACCATGCGATAATACGCATGGTATTTCATTAGTTGGATTATTGAAGATCACTGTTGTTCTTTGTTATTATCATCCGGCTGTTTTTTTTTCCATCGTTTGTATTCGTTAATGCCAAACCATACAATGGCGCCGAGAATTCCTACCCGAACGAGTATGACTACCCATAAAACAACCTTTTCAAAATCAACTACGTTTTTCATTTTTAAATCTCAAGACATTTTTCGATTTTCTCGACCCGGCGAATATGACGGTCAACTTCACTGAACTGCGATTCAAGAAAAACTTTCAGCATTGCGCGCGCATCGAGTATTGTAGTATAACGCGCTCCAAAGACAATCATATTAGCGTTATTGTGAATTCTGGTAAGATAAGTCATATCACAATTTCTGCATAAAGCCGCACGAACTTCCGAATAACGATTTGCAACCATTGACATCCCGATACCGGTAGTGCAAATAAGAATTCCGCGGTCAACGTCTCCCGAAGCGACCGCCCGGCTGACTTTATGCCCTGAATCCGGATAATCGAAAGAATCTTTGTTGTAACAGCCCATATCACTTATTTCGTATCCCCAACTTTTGAGTTCTACAACTATTTCTTCTTTCAGATCGTAACCGCCGTGGTCACACCCAATCGCGATTTTAAAATTTATCATCAGTAATAATCTCCATTAATAATCTTATGTGATTTTAACTTTATATAAACATTATAAGAAAAAAGGTTAAAAAGGTCAAAGGGATACTTTTATGAATTAT
>JAOZSF010000022.1:0-1368 GCA_029939815.1 bacterium | reverse complement strand
ATTCATCATTCATCATTCATCATTCATAACTCTAAAGTGTGTCTTGCTCATAAATTAAAATTTTGATACACTATTTATATCATGAGAAATATTAAACTTTATATTTTATTTATTGCGTTGTTTTTATTTATTTCCGGGCTTCAAACCGAAGTGTATGCCTCTAAAATCAGCGATGTTCAACTCGCTCAAGTATTAACTAATGTTCAGAATTCTTATTCATCTGAATTTCTGGTAAAAGCCGCAATAAAAATAGGCAAATCGGATGGTATTAAAAGTATAGACGCTCTTGGTGAAATACTAAAAAGGTGTGATGAACTTGATTTCGCAAATTCAGCTCAGCGGTCAGGAAATCAAACTGATATTGTCCGCGCTTACGCAATGTTTTACCTTGCCAGACAATCGAAAAAGATATCGAATGCAAAAAACTTAATTGAAGATAATTTTGCTATGAAACGCCCTGTTTGTATCGCGCTTGCCCAAGCGAAATATTATGATTTATACAGGTTGATGAATAATGAAATCTCGCGTTTGTTTTCAAAATATTCATCGACTCTTAAAGATAAAGATTTAGTCGAAAAAATATCCTTATATCATCCTGGAATAGAATTTATTCTAAAAAATAAAACCGGCTCAGAAAATAAAATTGTTGATGAAGAGCTTCTTGATTCTATGTTGGACTTCGCACTTTCAGTTGAGGACATGCGCTCATCAAAATATTTCAATTTATGTAAAAAAGTATTGGGTCATGACGGAAGTTATCTTTGGGATAAACCGGTTGTTCGAGCCGTAATGAAGAATAAAACAAGTGATTTTAATAAATATGAATTAATAAAGAAAAGACTTAAAGCAACACGAAATGCTGAAAATGATAAATGTGAATGGGACTTTAATAAGCCGGAAACCATACTCTTCTCAATTAAAAACATTTCGTCTGAAGCTTATTTAATTCTTTCTTTATGGAGACTTAATATTGAGCTGAATAAAAAAATGTCAGAAACATTATCATCGTTGAACAGTTCGTCTTTTACAGCCAGAGCAGCCGCTGTTGATCGTCTTGCATCAAATGAGAAAACGATACCTGTTCTAAAAAAGGTTCTTGAAAGCAGTGATGATAACCTAAAACATTTTCTGGTCCGGCGGCTTTCTGAAGAAACAAATGCTCCCGCGATTGAACTGTTGAAAGGAATTAATAAAAGTTAAGAACAGCATTATTTTTATCTATTTCCGGCGTCTATTTTTGCCTAATTGTGTAAAAACCATGCCGGATTGTTATTGATATTCCATGTCATTTGTGTTATATCTATAAATAATAAAATTGATACAATAATACATAAATGTATTTATTTGTCATTGAAATAGTTATTAAAT
>JAOZSF010000325.1 GCA_029939815.1 bacterium | reverse complement strand
GCTGCTCAATCAATTGTTGATATTCTTGAACCTAAAGGGGGGAATGTTGTAATTGTCGAAGGAGCAGCAGGAGCTCACACGGCGATTTACCGTACAAAAGGATTTGAGGATGTTATCAAAAAATATCCGAACATCAAAATTATTGACAAACAAAATACCGGTTGGGATAGAGCTAATGCTTTAAAAGTTATGGAAGATTTTTTAACTAAACATAAAAAAATCGACGCAATTTACGCGCATGACGATAATCTTGCGATGGGAGTTATTCAAGCTCTTAAAGCGGCAAACAAAAAAATCCCTATTGCGTCAATTAGCGGGAATACTGAAGGATACAACGCAATTCGTGCCGGCGATTTAGTTAGCACGGTTTCCAAGCCGCCTGAATGGGAGGGGAAAATGGCTGTTGATGCCTGTGTGAAAATCTTGAATGGTAAAAAAGTTGATAAATGGCTCCATCCGCCAATTACAAATGTTACAATTAAAAATGTGGCTAATTACAAAGGAACGTGGTAGGAATAAGCGGGAAAGTGGTTGCCCCGGCATGCGCGGGGCAAGAGTGGGAAGGTTGGAATCTTCAACTTCAAATCATTAAATCGCTAAATCATTCATTTATTAAATAATAATGCAACTCCAAATGAAAAATATTACTAAGCGCTTTCCCGGAGTGGTTGCGCTTGACAATGTCAACCTTTCTGTTGAAAGGGGAGAGGTGCATTCTTTGTGTGGAGAAAATGGTGCCGGGAAGTCCACGCTTATGAAAGTTCTCAATGGAGTTTACAAAGCGGACGAAGGAGAAATATTTTTTGATGGTAAAAAAGTTGATGTTAAGTCTCCACACAAGGCGCAGCAACTTGGTCTGAGCATAATTTTTCAGGAATTGAATTTAGTCAATTCGCTTTCCATCGCTGAAAATATTTTTCTTGGGCGACTCAAAAAAAATAAATTCGGGAAAATATTGTGGAAGGAAATATATGAAGATTCAGCCAATTTGCTCGCTCATATCGGTTGTAAATTGAATCCAAAAAACGAAGTCGGCAGGTTAAGTGTCAGTCAAAAGCAAATGGTGGAAATAGCCAAAGCTCTTTCCTTCAATTCTAAAATTATTATCATGGATGAACCGTCCGCAACGCTTACGGAAAAAGAAGTTAAAAATCTTTATCAAATCATTCATGAATTGAAATCAAAAAATATTACGGTGATTTATATCTCCCATAAAATGGATGAAATTTTCGACTTGAGTGACCGCGTTACTGTTCTGCGCGACGGGAAAGCGATTGAGACGATGAATATATCAGAAACTTCCCGCGAAGATATTATCAATAAAATGGTTGGTCGGGATATGGACCACGCTTTCCCAAACAGAACATCTGAAGAAGGAGCCCCCGTTTTAAAAATTGAAAATCTTTTCATTGCGGGAAAACTTGATAACATTAATTTCGCACTTAAAAAAGGGGAAGTGTTAAGTATTGCCGGTCTTGTTGGCGCCGGCAGAACAGAACTTTTAAGAGCGATATTCGGCGCGGATAAAATTGATTCCGGCAAAATTTTTCTGAATGATAAAGAAATAAAAATCAATTCGCCGATTGATGCTATTGAAAATGGAATAGCTCTTTTGAATGAAGACAGAAAAGAAGAAGGATTAGTTTTGAATTTTTCCGTTGCTGAAAATATCACCGCGGCAAAGCTTGATTCTATAACCGAACTCGGTTTTTTGAAGAAATCAGTAGAAAAGAATATCGCGAAAAAATATATCGATGATTTGTCTATAAAAACTCCGGGCATTAATCAAAAATGCATAAATCTTAGCGGGGGAAATCAGCAAAAAGTCGCGCTCGCTAAATGGCTGTATTCAAACGCGGAAATCCTGATGCTTGACGAACCGACACGCGGAATTGACGTCGGCGCCAAACAGGAAATTTATTTGATTATTAATGAACTTGTTAAACAGGGGAAATCTATCATTCTTGTTTCATCGGAAATGCCGGAAGTCCTCGCTTTAAGCGATAGAATTATTGTTTTGCACGAAGGCAAAATTAAAGGTGAATTTGATAACAAAAATAAACAGGTTACAAGCGAACAAATTTTACATTACGCTATAGGATAAATAGGTTTGAAGGTTATCCCGATTCAAACTGCCGGTATTTCTATAATGAATAATATTGCTGAAGGATTCGAACGAAAAAGTTCGAAAGAATTTTCGCGTTTTTTAGATATTTCAAAAGGTTCATGTGGAGAAGTTCGAAGCATGTATTATTCTGCTGAAGATTTACAATATATTTCTCCCGAAGTAGCGCAAAACAGAAGAGAACGCGCTAAACACATATCAGGGGGGATTTCAGGATTAATGAATCATTTGAAATCTATAATAACATAACCTTACAACCTTACAACCTTGCAACAATTCATGAAGAAACTTTTTGCAAATTATAAAATTCTCTTCGTTTGTGTTGGAATGATTATCATTTCTTCACTCGTCAATTCTTCTTTTTTGACGGAAGATAATTTGCTGAATATTTTAAAACAGGTTACCGTGAATGGTATCCTCGCTTGCGGAATGACTTTCGTTATGCTTACAGGCGGGTTTGATCTTTCGGTTGGTTCAGTTCTTTCTGTCGGGGCGGTTTTCGGTGTCGGGTTAATTCCTCATTTCGGAACAGGCGGTGCGATTATCGCTGCATTATTAATTGGCACAATGGCGGGCATGATTACCGGAACTATTTTATCAAAAATAAACGCGAATTCAGGTGAGGCGTTTATGATTACTCTGGGGTTTCAGTTGATTTATGCCGGCGTTGCGTTGATTTATACTAATGGCGGAAGAATGATGCTGCCGGCGGATGGCGCGCCGTTCTACACAGCAATTGGACAAGGTAAAATTTTCGGTTTCCTGCCTGTTCCGGTTTTGATTTTTATTGTTGTTGCTCTTGTTTCTCATATTGTTCTTGCTTATACAACTTTCGGAAGAAAAATTTATCTTACAGGGGGGGGGTATGAAGCCGCGCGCCTTTCGGGTGTGCGTGTGGGTTTTTACAAAATGATTGTTTACGCTATTGCCGGACTTTCCGCGGCAGTTGCGGGAATTATTTTGAGCTCACGCGTTAACGGCGGATTACCGGAAGCGGGAAAAGGTTACGAACTTTACGCGATAGCGGCAGTTATGGTGGGCGGGATAGCTGGTGGTGAAGGCAATATAGTTAAAACATTACTTGGAGTATTAACAATCGGGATTCTCGGAAACATTTTAAATTTAATGGGAGTATCTCCGTTTAATCAGCGAATTCTAATGGGAATAATTATTGTAGCTGCCGTCTGGATGCAAAGAAGGAAA
>JAOZSF010000021.1 GCA_029939815.1 bacterium | reverse complement strand
TCATGTGCCTCGCCACCGCAAGACTCGAAGATTTAATTGATTCAGCGAAGAATCAATAAATTCACAAATCTTGCACTCGCAGAAGTGTAGATGGCATCAAATTGCTATAATTGACCTGCTTTTTAAATTTGTTAGGAAAATATTTTGTCCCGCCGGGACAAGATATTGCTATCCTTATCATGCTTAGAAGATAAAAAAGGTAACTTTTTATAAATCCGATGATTTATAAATCATTATAAAAGGTTTGGCGTGTAAAGACACGTTTTCACTTTCTAAAGCTTGCATTCGACACATTGTGATTAGTTGGTGGAAGTGTGAAAAAAATAAAATTATGGAAAAACCATGAACAACAAAAAATATTTTTCAATGTTAGTGTGCTTGCTTTTTCTATCGACATTTTTTGTTGGTTGTAAACCACATGAAGAACCTATTATTTCACTTGATGATGATCTAAAACAATCAACAAAAATTGTCGATAGAACACCGCTACCCGAAGAAGTGGCTATTATTGACCAATCAGAAGAAAAAACAATCAAGAAAGAAATAAGTGATGAAAATTCGGTAAATATAATTTTGGAGGGGAGAGTGTTTACACCGGAAGGATTGCCATTTACAAATGCTTTTTCAATTATGATGGTTTCTTCTGATAGTTCAGATAGGATTAGAAGATATAGAACAGCAATAAAGCCGGATGCGTATGGAAGTTATGAATATTCCGGATTATCTCAAGGTGTTTTTAATATTTACTTTTACAATTCACGCTATAAAAATTTTGTAACAAATCTTTGCATTTTACCACCAAGAACTGAGTTGGATTTTTCGTTTTCGGAATTTCCTGTAGCCGAGTTATGCGGAATAGTTGTTCATGAAGCCGATAATGAACCAATAGAAGGAGTTCTTGTAAATGGACATACGCAAAGATCTGAAACTCCTTATATTAGTTGTTTTACTGACAGCAAAGGCGAGTTTTCAATTAAATTAAAAGAAATTCATGATGATTATTTCGGTGAAATAACTGTTAATGAACCCGGATTTGGTAAAGTAATAAAACAAATCCGCAGTAAAGATAAATATATAAAAATTGTTTTGCGGCAAGCAGGAAATATTATCGGTAAAGTTATGACTGAAAATGGATTACCTTTAGCTGAAGCGTATGTATCAATAAATGGTACAGGAAACAATCAAGGTTATGTAAAAAGTATATTAGCAACATCAGAAAATGAATATTTTTATTATCGCACAAGAACAGATTCAGACGGAAACTATTCTTTTGAAAATATAATTGCTCCAGCTAAATATAATTTCGATTGTTATGTTCGCAGCAATGATTTTGTTATTAACAATGCAAATTCCGATGATAGATATAGCGTAGAACTAGAACCTGAAAGGACATTAGAATTAGATATAATTATGAAAAAAGTTTCAAATTCTATTCTTGCAATTAAAGGTATAGACAATCAAGATAAACCTGTTTTAAAATATAATTTTAAACATAAAATAAGCGTGAAAGATGATCATGGTTTTCGTGCTTATTCAAAGATTAATGTTGATGTTTCTGAAGATGAATGGTTTTATTTTGTGATTGAAAGATATAGCAAAGGGTTTTTCGGGTGTACAGCTTTTAATAGTGAAAAAAAATTGGCGGTTACAACAAACAATATTCCTTTTTCGGCAAATATTACTAATTATATAACTTTAGTTTTCTCGACAGATGAAAACATTTTAAATTTAACCGGTTTTCTTTTAAAACCAGACGGTTCGCCGGCAATTAACTGCAATGTTAGAGCTTGGAACGCTGTTCACGACCGTACTGATGAAAAAGGTTATTTTGAGTTAAAAGGAATGATTGATTTGAAAAAAGGCGATAATATGTCTATCAGTGCGTCATCCTGGAGCGACAAATTTTTTCTTTCTACAAATCTTCCTTCTGGAGCTAAAAATGTACGGCTGAAATTTTTCCCTCCCTGCCGTGTTTCCGGAAAAGTTTTTCTTGGGAATTTAGAAACGCCTGCAAAGCGTTTTGTTGTTAGTCAAAGTTACAACAAACAGTCTTACAATTCTGAAGATGGTTCTTTTGTTTTTACTATGAAAAAACCTACAGAAAGATGGTTGAATTATGGGCAAGTTACTATTTCTGTTGATGGCTATTTACCCGGATTCGGTAAATATAATTTCACAAAACTATCCTCCTGCGATGTAGGAAATATAATTCTTAGAACCGGTGAAACAGCGAACATTAAGGGGCGCGTTATTACTCAAAATGATGAACCGGTTAATGTTCAAGTTAGATTATGGAATAAAGCAGACCAAACATCTTTTCAAATGCTTTCAAGTATAAAAGATGGTTCTTACTGCTTTGAAGGTATCCCGCCGGGTGAATGGACTGTTTTGGCACGCTCGCGGCTTGGTTTTAAAGATTCTCATGAGTTTAATATTGAAGAAGGAGAAGAGTTAGAACTGCCGGACTTGATTATTAATTTCACAAATTCCGCTTTAGTAACGTTTACAGTTAAATTGCCGGACGGAACTTCTCCAAAAAACTCTCGCATTAATGGCCATTACATTAAAAACGATGGAACATTTAGACGCTCAATGCTTGAAGGAACTTATTCCGGATGGAAAATGAACTATAACGGCAAGGATTATATTTCTGATGATTTTGAAGTTATGGAATCAACAGAAAAACTTGAAATTTGGATGCGGGAAAAGTAGGTTGCAAGCGGAGTGGATCGGCACATATAACAATTTTTTTATAGTACAAATATTATTATGACATCTATTCAAAACTACGGATTCTGGAATCACAAAGAAGAATGCTTCTGCCTCGAAAAAGATTTCCACAAAAAACACTATAAACTCGAAAGAAAAAAATATTAATAATTATGAGTTCATTCCAATATGCTTTGCTATCAAAATGATTTTTCTCCGAACGACAAAAACTAAATAAGTAATGTTGCGAGTGGCATAATACTTGCTAATAAAAAATATATGAACAGACGTAACTTTCTAAAAAATACAAGCTTGGGTTTGATGTCGTTTCTCGCTCTTAGAAATTTATCAATATTGGCAGCATCAGACAATAATAATATCGAAGCTCCTTTCCACTGGGCACGCGTTAAATTTGATGTAGAAAGAAGTGTTCCTGATAAATGGGACATTCATCCTAGTGGTGATCAGTTTTTTCTCAGTTCCTTAAAAAAATACACTAACATTAATGTTGATGAAAATTGGCATGTTGCTGATTTGGGGAATATTAAAGAAATGCAAAAATATCCCTTTCTGTTTATGACGGCGGACGGGGATTTTTCTTGCTCAAGAAAACAACTTTTAAATTTAAAAGAATATCTTTTACGCGGAGGATTTCTTTTTGCAGAAGACTGCGTTTATCAAACCCGCGGCGACCGTTTTTTCAGAGGATTAAAAGCCAAACTCGAAGATGCTTTTAATACTAAAATGGTGAAACTACCTAAAAATCATGAAATATATCATTGCTTCTTTGACTTAGAAAACGGTTTGCCTTACTATCAAGGTATAAACCACGGCGGATACGGTTTGTTTTTAGATAATCGACTCGCCGTTTTTTTAAGCCCGTCTGACATCCATTGTGCGTGGACGGATTTAGACCGGCAATTGAATAGAAGAATAATGAAACGATGGTTTCCTGGGAAAAACACCCGCGATGCCATCAAAATGGGGATTAATATAGTAACTTACGCAATGACACATTAATTATGGAAAAACAACTATCTGATAAACTGAAAAACACCTTAAAAACTCTGCCCGAAATCTGGAAGAAAATCCATGCCGAACTCGATAAAAGAATTATCGGACAGGATGACCTTATCGATGAACTCTTAACCGCCATCTTCGCTAAAGGGCACTGCTTATTAATCGGCGTTCCGGGACTTGCGAAAACATTGCTGATCCATACACTTAGCGAAGCGGCTGATTTGAGCTTTAACAGAATTCAATTCACTCCCGATATGATGCCCGGAGATATTATCGGCTCTGAAATATTGGAAGAAGATGCAACTACAGGCCATCGGAAATTTCGATTTATCAAAGGGCCGGTCTTTGCTCAATTAATTCTTGCCGATGAAATTAACAGAACATCTCCGAAAACTCAAGCCGCTTTGCTTGAAGCAATGCAGGAAAAACAAGTTACTGTTGCCGGCGTTAAATACAATCTTGAAGAACCGTTTTTTGTTCTCGCTACTCAAAATCCTATCGAGCAGGAAGGAACTTATCCCCTGCCGGAAGCGCAATTGGACCGATTTATGTTTTCGTTGAATGTTGATTACCCTGAATTTGACGATGAAGTAGAATTGCTCTTGCAAACAACGCAGGATTATCAGTTTAAAATTGATAAAGTAGTTACAGCAAAAGAAATTATTACACTCCAAAATGCAATCCGGCATATTGTTGTTCCGAAATCCGTGGCTGAATATGCGGTGAAACTGGTTAAAGCTTCGCGACCAAACACTTCTTTCGCAATGGAGCATACAAACAAATATCTTCGCTGGGGAGCGGGACCGAGAGCTTGCCAATATTTAGCGCTTGCGGGTAAAGTTTATGCTGCCCGCGACCACAGATTTAATGTTGCAATTGATGATATTAACCGTGCGACCAAGCCCGTCCTGAGGCATAGAATTATTTTAAATTATCGCGCTGAAGCTGACGGTCAATCTCCGGAAAAAATTATCGATAAAATTATTGATAAAATTTAATGAATTTATCCCTGCCTAAATCTTCCGAGTTTCTTGATACAAAACTATTGAGCCGACTGCCTTCTCTCGAGCTTAAAGCCAAATTCCTTGTGGCGGGCTTGCTTACCGGCATTCACAACAGCCCTTTCAGAGGCACAAGTGTCGAATTTAAAGAATATAGAGAATATCAACCCGGCGATTCTCTTAAATTAATCGATTGGAAAGCTTTCGCAAAAACTGATAATTTATATGTTCGCCTTCAGGAAGCTCAAACTAATATGGCGGCATATCTTTTGCTCGATATTACTAAGTCGATGAACTATAAAAGCGAAAAAGCGGATATGTCAAAATGGGAATATGTTCAAAGTCTAACTGCGGCTATGCTTTTGTTTTTAAATAAGCAGGGTGATGCAGCTTCACTAAGCTTTATAGGCAATTCGCTTGCTGATTTTACTAAACCCGGGTCCAAAAAATCTCATTACCATCAATTAATGGTTAATCTTCATCGAAACGCAAATGAAACGGCAGCGGACATTTGTCGCAGTCTATCTGAAATATCAGGCTTAATTAAACAACGGTCTATGGTTCTCATCTTTTCAGATTTTTATTCTGATATGCGTGGATTATCAGATGTAATTAATCGGCTGAAATATAAAAAAGCAGAAGTACTGTTCTTTCATGTTTTAGACCCCATGGAACTGATGCTTGATTATGATGAATCCGTCATGCTCAAAGACTTGGAAACAGAAGAGAAAATGACCTTATCGCCGGATTTAATTTTAAAAGATTACCACAACGCCTTATCAAAACACATAAATTATATTGCTGATTCCGTGAAAAAATGCGGTGGCGATTATATTCAGTTAAAAACCGATGTCTCCCCAGTTCTCGCTCTCGGTTCTTATCTGTCTAAAAGAGGAGGGATGTTATAGTCGCTTTTCTTTTCACAGGATTTCTGCTTGGAATAATTGGTGTTGCCGTACCAATTATCCTTCACTTTTTAAAACGAAAACCAACTACTGTTGTTTCTTTCCCGGCTTTAGACTTTTTATATAAAACTATCGCAAAAAAGCAAAACAGAAACAATATCAGAAAATGGATCGTTTTGATTGTCAGATGTCTCGCAATTATCGCATTCGCCCTTGCATTTGCTCTGCCTTACATTCCGTTCGTCTCAAAGAATCCTGATACTGCAACAGTACTACTTTGGGACAACTCGTTTAGTATGCAGGCATCTCCTTATGCAGGATTCTTAGAAAGAAAAGCGGTAAAAATTATTACCGGATGCAACAATAGCAATCCGCTTCTTATTGGTATGGTTAATAAGAAAACTAAATGGAGCAATAATTTTTCCGGCGATAAAAACGATTTACTTTCCTTCTATGAAATGAACAAAAATCGTAAAGACACTTCGCTATTTGAAAACGCAATTAGATTAGCTGATCTCCGGCTTAAATCTATTCCGGCTAAAAAAAAGAAAATTATAATTATCACCGATGATCAGGTTTTACCTTGGAAAAATGTCAACTTTAAAAATAAACTGTACCCGGGTGTTAAATTGGAAATCATTACTCCGGAAAACCCGGGATTTAAAAACGTTGCTGTTACAAAAGCTAAACTAATCGAACCTTTTAATTCACCTACTCAAAAACTGACGTTACGAGTGAATATCAACAATTATACTGCTGACCGTTATGACGGTTATTTATCATTAAAATATAACAATGAAAAAAAGTCAAGACATATTTTTATAAATCCGGGTGAAAAAAATTATATTTTTTCATTTGTTGCAAATTGTAAAACGGCATTTCCAATATCCGTAAATCTTGATATTGATGATGATATAAAAATTGACAACGAATATTTCTCAATAATCAAACCTGCAGAAAAAGAAACAATATTTTTTACGGACATAAATAAAGAAAAAATAAATTATGTCAATGAAGTTTTTAATCCGGAAAATAATAACATTAACTGCCTGCACTTTAACAACAATACTACCTCAAATGATTTAGAAAAGGCATCGTTACTCATTATTCAAAAACACATTCCAAAAAATTCGAAAACCTTGAATATTATTCATGATTATATTTTACATGGCGGAACGGTCGTTGTTTTATGGAGCGATAATCAGCAAATCAAAGATTTTCTCTTAAAATATAAAGTTGAATCTTCGCCGATTTCATGCCATTCACCACAGCAATTTGAGGAAATAGATTTTTCTCATCCGATAATGAATATATTTAATAAAACCAAAATAGCAAATCTATTCAGTATCATTTTCTTCAATTCTCCTAAATTAACTCTGCCCGATAACTCAAGAATTATTTTTAAATACTCTAACGGTTATCCGGCAATCGCGGAAATATATGCTTCTAAAGGAAAATTATTTGTTATTGCAGCAGAACCGAAATCGGAAAACAGCAACTGGCAAACGGATATTTCTTTTTTACCTTTTTGGCATGAATTGTTGAAGTACAGTAAAAAAGATAAAAATGAGAAAACTGAAAATAAACTTCTTATTGATGAGTCTAAATCAATGCTGTTAAGTAAATCAATCCGACCTGACAGATTAACATCGGAAAAGGAAACCGACAAAAACTATACTGTTAATAAAATTTTGTCTAATGAAAAAAATAAATCATTCTGGAAAATAATATTGCTCGCCGGATTTCTTTGCGCCTTTATTGAACTCGCTATTTCTAACCGAACTGCTTTATAATGAATTTTGACAATCTGGAAATTAATGTTAAATTGCAAAACCAAAAAAATGTTTTTGGTAAACCAACCGCTATACTCATTTATTCATTCCTTTTTATTCTTTTTTTAAATTATTGTCTTCCCATATTCATTGCCAATAAGATTTTAAACATAGTCTTGTTTTACGGCAGTTGCTGCGGGTTAATTATTTCTTTACTTTATTTTGGTTTTAGTGTCAGAAAAAATAAACAATCTATCGCCAAAACCGCTTTCCTGATTGATAAATCCACACATAGTAAAAATAGATTGGAAGCCGCGTTGGAATTAAAAAAATCCGACAATCCCTACAGAGAAGACCAAGCGTCTCAAACGATTGACTTTTATTCCAACTATAAAAAACCACGCTGGAAATTTGAGCGAAACCTAAGAATCACATTCATTGTTTTATTGATGATAAGTATATTGTTAAAATTAAATTATAATCTTTATGAAGTAAAATTATGCGGCACAAAACAAAAAATTGTAAATAATATTGACAATAAAGATGATAAACTGATTGTTATTCCGGATTTCGCAAACCTCAATCTCGTTAAACCTGACCCCGAATTACGCGCCCGGCCACTGGACATAATTAAATGGGCGGGCATTGGCGAAGCATCAAAAACATTTAATGAGATAAGTCTGGACTTTTCGATTAACGGTGTTTATAAGACAAACTTCCCGGTTACAAATTTCAAAAAACAAAAAAAAGAAATAAATTTTGATGGTGAATTCTTGCTTAAATCACTCGATGTTGAACCCTTTGATGTTGTTTCATATTATTTAAAAGGAAAAGCTAATAATAATGATAAAGAAGTAATCAGTGTGCCTCAATTCATTGAAGTTCGACCTTTTAAAGACATTGTCCATGTAATAATGGGATCTTCAATGCCTAAGAAAAAGAAAAAACAATTGAAGGATATTGTTAGTATGATTAATGAATTTCTTGCATGTCAAATCTCACTGAATAAAGCTGTTTACTCTTTGAGAGGTGCAGATATTAATGACACAAATATTTTCCGGCAGCAGATTGACATCATAGCGGATGAACAAAAAATGTTAGAAAATGAATTATCGCGTTTTATTAATGAATTTTCTACAAACGGTTTGTCAACTAATATGGTTAAGTCTTTGTTGACCGCTGCTGAATCAATGAAAAAATCCACCAGAGAACTAAAATGAAACTTAATACTTTTGCTTATATTTTTATCGTAAATGTTGTGGGAATATCCGCAGCGGAAAATTCTAATCTAACCGGTTTGGAAAAAGCCGGGAAAGAGCAGCAAAAAACAATCGGGCATATTGTTTCTTCGTTAAAAGAAGTAAAAAAAATAATCAAATTAGGCAGTGAAGAACAGGAGAAACGAGAGAATCCGTTTAAAGGCAACAAGAAGTATGTTTTTGAAAAGTTTGATGAAAAAAGCAACCCGGAATTTCAATTAAAACAATTATTGGAAAAACAAAACAAGATTATTAAAAATAAATTGTCCCGGGAAAGCAAAATTGAAAAACAACAGCAAATTACTGATAAACTTGCGCAGATGTCCACAAATAATAATATTGATGAGGATACACTCAGTAGCATAAAAAAAGCTTACAGCTTCAGTTATCAAACACAAAAAGCGTTGGAATCAAAAGATGACGGGAATGCTAAACTCGGTGCAGGTAAAACCGCTTCGGAAATCCAATCCGCTCTCAATAAATTAAATACGAGCAGCGGCAAAAGCATGAAATCATCTATGAATTCCGTTCAGAAAAATTTTAATAAAGCATATAAAGAAACGCAGAAAAAAAACTATAAAAATGCAGCTTCTGAATTGAACAAAGCATTTGATAAAATACAAAAAGAAAGCTCTAAGCAATATAAATCCGGTAAAATGAGCTTAGCGAATGATTTATCAAAAACACTTAAAAAAATGCAAAAAGAAAAAACAGTTGAAAAATTGAAGCAGCTGTCAGAAAACGACAATCCGGATGACCGGAAAAAAGTTTCTGATGCAATTGAGAAGTTTCAAAAAGAAATTTCAAAATTAAAAAACACGAAAAATGAAAATAAATTACAAAATTTGAAAAATGGTATTGATAAAATGAAACGTTTGAAACAACGACTCGAATTTTATCAAAATAAAAACAATCCGGATGATAAAAAAGATGTTGTCGAAGATGCCGAAACAATTCTTTTCGATAATAAAAACTTGATTGAAGAGATTAAACCGGAAATGAATGTCCTTTTCGCTCTGAATTTGATTAATAATCAGAGGGGTAAAAAAGCTGCATATAATGTTCAAACAAAATCCTTCGGCTCAGACGATAAAATCGCTTCTCTAATCGTTACAACCGAAAACATGACCCTCTTATCGGAACAAATACTACGACAATTAAATGAAAAAAGATTGACCCATTCTTTTAATAAAGATGATGTTCCTGAAAAATATATCAATGAAGTTGCTGATTATTTTAAACGATTGTCTGAAAAGGAAATGACTGATGAATAGTTTTACTAATGAATTTATATGGTCGTTTCCGGGCAATGAGCCGGGATTGATATCTGCGGTTTTTTTGGCGATACTTTTTGTGGGTTTATCATATCTTTTCACATTGCGAAAATTGCCTTTATTGCCAAAAGTTATTTTCTCGTCATTAAGAATTATGATGACATTACTGCTTATTTTTTGTCTTGCTAATCCAAAATATGTCAAAAAGGAAAAATCTAAACAAAAAAAGAAAACAAAAATAGGGATTCTTATTGATTCATCCGGCAGTATGTCAAAAAAAGGGTTCTGGGATAAAATTAGATTTAATCAAGCGGTTAAATATTATCAAACCGAACTTAAACAACATCAAGATAAATTTGATTTCTCACTCTATACTTTTAATGAAAAAATATCCAAAGTTAAAAAATTTAATCTTTTACCCACAAATAATTTACTTAAAACTTTCCTATTCGATTCATTGATCGATTCCGCTAATTCTTTGTCAATTCAAAATTATGACGGAATGATCGTTATGTCGGATTTTATCGATACATCAGGCAAAGGACCTGCCGCACTTTCACAATTTGAGAATGCCGACAACTTAGAAATAGCGTTTATACCGATCAAAACATCAATTTATTCTCCGCCGGTTGTTTCGTTTGAAAAAATTGAATGCGCATCAGCTGCACAAATAGGAACTGAAATCCCTGTTACTATTTTATTCAAAATATCAACTTTTGCCAAACATCAAAAATTCAAATTAATAGTTAAAAAGAATGATAAACAAATATTCGATAAAGAGTTTTGGGCTAAAGACGAAAATAGTTTCTTGAAAACTGTAAATCTTTCCCTGCCGCTAAAAAAAACAGGTCTCCATTTTTATTCAGTCGAAATTATCTCCGATGATAAATCGCTCGCTTCCGCTTTCTGGTCAGTTAATGTTCTTGACAAGCAAAAGCTGAGAGTCCTGCTTTATCAGGGCCGCCTTGATTGGGGAACGAGGTATTTAAAACATATATTTGATAAGGATAAGAATTCGATGATTGACATTCGTTTTGCTCCAAAATCTTTTGGCAAAGGTTTTAAAAATAAAACATATAAATTTCCACCTGTTGAGGACTTTAATATTTACGATGTCGTTATTCTCTTTAATTTAAAACGAAAACAAATCACTTCCAAACTTGAAAATAAATTGACCAATTATGTTAATGACGGCGGCTCACTGCTTTTTATTACCGGAAACAGTTATGCCGCTCAGGAGTTTGTTGAATCCCCCATTGAGAAAATGCTTCCGGTTAAATTCGCTTCGATGTATGAAAAGTATAAGTTAGATAAGCAAACACGCGCTTTTTTAGAGAAAATGAAGAAATATCGAATTACAAAAAATATTAATAATTTTAGACAACTGCGAAAAAAAGATTTATTTGTTCCTCCATTAAACAAGTTTAAACTCACTGAATTCGGCAAAAAAAGCCCTATGTTTAATTTCGTGAAAAGCTATTCTATTTTTTCGAAAATGATAGTTCCACAATTTATCGACTGTGCTATTGTTGATAAAATCAAACCCGGTGCAACGGTCTTAGCAGTTCACCCCTATCTAAAAAAAGGAACTAAAAACAGAGTCCTGCTCGCTATTCAAAAATATGCAAAAGGCAGAACGGCTGTTCTTGCTACTGATTTGTTATGGCAATGGAGATTGTCGTTAAAGTCAAAAAATTATTCTTATGATAATTTCTGGAAAAGTTTCATTAATTGGTTGAGTGTTGCCCATGTTCGGGAACCGCAGTGGATTCTTTCTTCAAGTATTTATAATCACAAACGTGAAGATGAGATTAAATTTTATTTACCGCCTTCTTACAAATATAATTTCGATGAGATAGAGTTTACAGCTGTTCAGAATGTTAATGAGAGGGAGAAGTTGATTTTAACATCCGGTAATCAAAAAAATATTTACAAAACTGATTTCATACCCGAAAGCGGTAACGTTTATGTTTTATTTGCCAAAAAAGATGATGAAATTATTACTTCTTCGGTTATAAGCTGCCCGGAAAACTTATTACCGGAGGAATTAAAAATACTAAAGCCGGACATTTCTAATTTAAAAAATATCGCTGCTGCGTTTAACGGTAAAATAATAGAAACTGACAAACATTTCGATTGGAATAAATGGCTCCCGCCGCCCGGAGAAATAATTACAAAAACTGAAACAAAATATTTATGGCACCGATGGTGGATATTCCTCATCATCCTCTTTCTATATTTAACTGAACTAATTATTAGAAGATTTTGGAAATTAGTTTAAAACATAATCTTAAACAACCAAATTCAACTGCGTCATTTACTATTTATGCATGAATGTACATATTTCCACCTGAAAATCTCTTTTTTCAATAAATACGTGCATGTTTTTAACATTCCTTTTTAATTTAGATTATGATACCATATTAGACAAAATTAAATTTTGTTTAACAAATTAATATTATTATGACTTCTATCAATAATTACGGATTCTGGAATCACAAAGAAGAATGCTTCTGCCTCGAAAAAGAGCCGCCGAGGAAATGGGTTAATCTTCATTATAACAAAGTCGGCGATAAAGAATTTTTTTGCGAAGCCACAAATA
>JAOZSF010000324.1 GCA_029939815.1 bacterium | reverse complement strand
TATTATTTGAGTTTTGTAATTTATTTGTAATTTATTATTTGAGTTTTGTAATTTAAAAACATTATGCATAAAAAAATAGTTGATATTTCGTTAAAATACAGGTTCCTCGTGATTCTTGGAATCTTTATAGTTATTGGTTTAGGATTATTCCAGTATAAAAACCTGCCAATAGATGCTTTTCCTGATATCTCTCCCATAATGGTTCCCGTCTTTGCTGAAGCTCACGGAATGGCTCCCGAAGAAGTTGAGCGGCTTATCACTTTTCCTATTGAGTCGGCAATGAACGGACTTCCGGGAGTTACTCAGATAAAATCAACATCTGCCGGTGGGATGGCGGTTGTTTATGTTTATTTTGACGACAAAACCGATATATATTTTGCAAGACAAATCGTTGCCGAAAGACTTAATCGCGCAATGGCTGATTTACCGGAAATGCACGAGCCGCCCAAGCTGGGACCTATTTCCACAGGGTTAGGTCAGATCTTTATGTATTACTTGACACTTGATGAAGGAACTGATACCGAGGGTAAAGCCGCAGACATTTATTTGCGTGAAATAAATGATTGGATAGTCAAATATCAATTGCAGACAGTACCTGGAGTTACAGAAATCCTTTCTATGGGTGGGCATGTTCTTCAATTCCAAATTCAAATTAATCCTCTTTCATTAAGCAAATTTAATATTAGCTTGAAAGAAATTGTTGAAGCGGTTAGGGAAAATAATCGGAACGCCGGCGGCTCTTTCTTGGTCATTGGAAATGAAGAATTAACCGTTCGTGGAATCGGATTATTGCAAAATCTTGATGATATCAGGAATGTTCAAATTAAAGTTATTAATGGAACGCCTATTCGAATTGCGGACATCGCTGATGTGAATTATGGAAGAGAAGTCAGACGCGGAGTTGTTTCACATAACGGTGAAAAAGAAGTCGTTGCCGGTATTGTTTTGCAGCTTTACGGGCAAAATACAATGAAAGTTATTGACAGGTTATACAAAAAAATCCCCGAAGTTCAGGCATCGCTTCCAAAAGGGGTTCATCTTGTGCCTTATTACGAGCAAGCCGACTTGGTTGAAAGTGCAACGCATACCGTTAAAGTTGCTTTGCTTGAAGGCGGCATTCTTGTTATTATAGTTCTTATACTTTTTCTTGGAAATTTCCGCGCAGCTTTTATTGTTTCTCTTGCTTTGCCGATTAGCGCTTTAATCGCTATAATATTTATGCGGCAAGCGGGCATTTCAGCAAATCTTATGTCCCTTGGCGGTATAGCTATTGCCATTGGCATGCTTGGTGACGGTTCTGTTGTTATGGTAGAAAATATCTTTCGTCATCTTGGATGTGATAATTTAAGCGCCGGACGTGATAAAAACGATATTATTCTTGATGCGGCGCGTGAAGTGAGTAAACCGATAATCTTTTCTATTCTAATAATTATTACGGTTTTTCTTCCTATTTTTACACTGCAAGGCGTTGAAGGAAAAATGTTTTCGCCGATGGCGTTTACTCTGTGTTTCGCTCTTCTCGGTTCGTTGATTGCCGCAATAGTTGTTGCACCTTCACTTTGCACTTACCTTTTAAAAGCAGATAAGCACAAAGAATTTTTTGTAGTTCGCGTAATAAAACTATTTTATAAACCTTTATTAATAATTGCTGTCAAACTGAAAGTTCTTTTGCTCATTATTGTAATTATTGTTTTTGTTGCAGCTATTGCTCTTGTCAGCAAATTGGGAACAGAATTCATTCCAACTCTCGAAGAAGGTTCCGTTCTTATCGGAATAAATATGGCTCCTTCTATTTCTTTGGAAAAAGCAACGGAAACCGTTCAAAATATCGAAAGAAAAATCTTGGAATTTGACATCGTTGACGAAGTTATATCAAGAATCGGCCGACCGGAGGCCGGAAGTCATCCCCATCCTGTTAATATTGCGGAAATACACATTGAATTTAAAGATAAGAAAGATTGGAAAGGTTTTAAAACAAAAAAAGAATTTATTGAGGCGCTAAACAAAAAATTTGAGCCTATTCTTGGTGTTCAATTTAATTTTTCGCAGCCTATTCAAAATGCTTTTAATGAATTGTTGTCCGGAGCAAAAACGCAACTTGCAATAAAAATATTTGGTGAAGACCTTAGTGTCCTTTCTAAAAAAGCTAATGAAATTCGTTCGGCAATTGATAAAATACCCGGATTGGTTGATCTCTCTGTTGAACAAAGTTTTGGACAGCCCCAGGTGCAGATAATCGCCGACAGAAAAGCATGTGCTAGGTTCGGTGTAGATGTTAATGAAATACTTGAACTGGTGGAACTGGCTGTTGGCGGCGAAGCCATTGATAATATTTTTCTTAATACCCGCAGATTTGATATTCATGTAAGATATCAGGAAAAATTCCGGAGTGACCCGGAAGCAATAAAAAAACTCCTCGTTCATAATAAAACAGGTGCATTAATCCCTCTTGAGCAAGTTGCTGATATCAAACAAATTCTTGGCCCTATCCAAATCAATCGCGAGAAAAACCAGCGCCGATGGAGCGTTTTTGGAAACGTTAGAGGAAGAGATATGGGAAGCGTTGTCGCTGATATAAAAAACAAAATTTCGGAAAAAGTTAAGCTGCCGCCAGGGTATTACATTGAGTTCGGTGGACAATTTGAAAATCAGCAGCGTGCAATGACAAGACTTTATATTATTATTCCTGTTGTTATAGCATTAGTCTTTCTGATGTTATCTTTTGCTTTTGGCTCCATAAAAAATGCACTGCTGATTATTTTAAATGTCCCTATTGCATTAATCGGCGGAATTTTGGGACTGTTTATTACAGGTGAATATTTATCGGTCCCGGCTGTTGTGGGCTTTATCGCTTTGTTTGGTATCGCTGTTCAAAACGGGATGGTGCTTGTCAGCTGCTTTAATGAATTGATTGAAAGCGGAGTGGATGTTAAAGAAGCTGTTATTACAGGATGTATGCAACGGGTCCGGCCGGTTTTGATGACCGCCATGACAACTATTATAGGACTGTTTCCTTTATTGTTTGCAACAGGAATAGGTTCTGAAGTTCAACGGCCTCTTGCTATTGTTGTTGTTTGCGGATTAGCATCAGCTACAGTTTTAACATTGTTCCTTGTCCCGGCATTTTTTCAATGGTTTAGTGATCATAGATTTTCACGGAAAAAATATACCCTAAATTAAAATCTATTATTTTTTTTATTTCTCTTTGTTTATCGAATGCTATACTAAATTCGATATCTTTTTGTATCGAAAAAGGCAGGAAGAAAATTTAAGGATGAATCTGGACGGTTAGAAGAAAAAATCATTAGTTTAAGAAAACAATATTTATCTGTTCCGGATATTA
>JAOZSF010000020.1 GCA_029939815.1 bacterium | reverse complement strand
ACAATATCATCTACGGAAGCATCGTGCCGCGTGTTCAAAACGATTAGCGGAATCCCCGCTTTTTCAATCTTTTTCATCGATGGAATCGCGGCTTTTGAATTGCACGGTATCAGACAAATCGCGTCTACTTGCTGGGCAATCAATGCTTCAACCTGCCCCGCCTGAGTTTGGTCGTTCCACTGTGCATCAAGAACTTTAAGTTTTACATTTTGTTTTTTAGCTTCTTCTTTCGCGCCGGCAATAACGACTTTAAAATAAGGCGCTGCATATCCTGACACAGCGATGCCGATAACTTTTTTATCATCTTTTTTTCCGCATGCGGAGAGTAGAAGAAGAGATAAAGATAGAATGATAATGTTGATTTTTTTCATTTTGATTTTTCCTTAGTGAATTGTTATTCGTTTGTCGCTTTACTTATTTTTTTGTCGATTACATTCGACAAAAAATGTTGATTGAAGTTTCCGGTTTATTTTGTCCATTAATGTATCCAAAAATATTTTCCCCTACTTTGAAAAGTTTAACTTCTTTTCCATCAGCAATTAATTCTTTTGTATCAGCAGGGAACGGACCAAAACGCATTTTATTAATTTTTATCGGCGTTGCGGAACTAAGTTTTAGTCTGTAGCCGTCATTTTCTTTTGTGTAACTCATATTTACAGTCGTATTCTTCCCGTTATAAAGAATAGGATAATTTTCTACTTCAATAGAATTCCACCCTTCCGGCAATCGAGGGATAATTTTCAATCCGGCTTCACTTTCCATATCGTCAATCCCCAATAAAAGTCTTCCGCATTTAACGATTTCCGCCTGCTGAATAGAATTCCCGAGGTCACCGTTTCTAAACCAAAACCTTCCTGACGGATGGCAAATCACGCCTTCCGGCACAATGTAATTATGATCTGTATGATGATAACAAAAATCGCCTGTTTTTTCAAGATAGCCAGCCATATCTTCTGATTCATCAAGTAAAATAGCGGTTTGAGTGATAAACGCCTGACCGTACCCCATTTGCCGCCCGGAAGCATAATTAAAGAAATCCTCTTTTTGCGCTTTATAAGTATTCTCGCAAATTTTATATAGTTCAGGATCGGTTTTGGCCAAGTCATATCCAAAAACATCAGGCGAAAGCATAAGCGGAGCAAAACGTTTGTATTCATAAGTCCAGCAGTCATTCGCGTCATCAACGAAAATAGTTCCGTAGCGCGGGTGTTCGGTGGTGAAAGTTTTTATTATGCCCGCCCAAAGTTCATCGGCTTTTTGCGACCAACGTTCAGCTTCCTTTTTATGATTAGTTTGTTCGGCAACACGCGCCAATGCGCGCAAACCATAGCACGCCATTGTATTTGAGAAGAGGTCATATTCACCATATTTCTGAGTAGAAGCTTCAGTTTCGGAATGAAGGACACCGTTGAAGTGCGATTCTTTCGGGTTTTCCATTTGCCAGCAAATCCATTCAGCGGCATCATTAATTGTTTTCCAATTTTCTTTTAGCCACTCGGGAGAAAGACCACCGGTTCTTGCTACGTGATAAACGAAAAGCATCATTGTACCGTGCCCGTCATTTTCTTTTCCTGAAACACTTTCCCAAAGGTTGGAATTATTTAAAGTTGACGCGTTAGCAATACGTTTCCAGTTTGGCTGTTTATAACGCGTGCTTGGGTCGTAAAGATAAATTTCAAGAGCTTTTTTTGCCGCGTTCGATGCACGATTGCGTGCGCCTCCGAACTGAGCTTCAATAACCGACCTGCCGACATCGCGAGTCCATATATGCGAATAATAACTTCCGGCGCCGTTTCTGAAAGTACCACAACCGACATAACTTCCAAATGTCGGCGCGTTTTTAGAAGAGGTATGCATCATCCCGTCTTCATCGACTTTATTTTTCATAATGTCGTTGAGGTTGTACATATAAACATTGGCAAAAATATTCGCGGAACCGCAACCGTTAAATTTAACTTTTGGACCGGAATAAT
This sequence comes from bacterium, assembly GCA_029939815.1. Taxonomy (GTDB): domain Bacteria; phylum Auribacterota; class UBA3054; order UBA3054; family B51-G9; genus B51-G9. Next base: position 10,598 of record JAOZSF010000020.1, on the reverse strand, counting down.
TTTCCTGTGAATCCGGAGCAAGTTTTTCCGGCAGCTCATCATCGAATTGATACAATCGGCGAGCGAGTTTGTCCATAGCCGGAAAATATTTTCTTTTAAGGTAAAAAGATTTATCGGTAGATTCCCAAGAGTTTGTTTTTAGATTATTCCCCGGTTTTAAGCCCGTAATTCCCGTAACACGAAATCCCATAACCTTTGAACTGTCAGGAACAAGCGAAATTTCTCTGACCGTTTTTCCGGAAAAATCAAGCGCGAAAATATATTTGAAATCTTTGCGTTCATCATTCGTCATTAATACAAGACTGTCTTCAAGAAGCGCCGCCGCGTTTGTGTCGGAAGCAAACGGTTCTGGATGATAACTGAAATAAGTAGTTAAAGTTTCTCCCGGTTTTAATGGATTGAGCAGCTCATAATTCCAAATATTAACGCCAAAAAGTAAAGGAAATATTTCCTGTGTGTTATCATCAAAAACTATGTTGATTTGCCCGACTTTATCACCAATAAAAAGACGTTTGGTGTTGTCATACAAGCGCTCCGCACTTCCCCACCATTCAGAGCATTCCGGCTTTTCGGTAGTCATTCCGAGAAAGAAAAGTTTTTCCGCAGGTTTTCCGACAACGTAAACACCCGCAGCAAGATTTTTATAAGCGTTACCTTCGGGTTGAACTTCAAAAGGGATACCATGAAAAGTAACTGTTTTCAGATTTTTTGCGTCAGAATTTTTTACAAAGAAAAAAGAACTGTCATTAGTTTTAGTTTCCGCGTTCAAAATTGTTACTCCGAGAATTAAGGTTATTAGAAATATTTTTTTCATGTTTTGTTCTTTTATAATCAGTAAAATTAATATTTGCCTAACGTTAATTTGTTGGTTAATGTACTTTACAATAATTTTTGTAGATAGTATAATAATAAACGTGAAATAATTCAATAATGATATTTACATTACTAACACAATATTTACACTGTAAAATGAATCACTTGGACTTTCCGTTCGGAAATTGTAACTGCGGACTAAACAATTGTATAAATCTTCCCGAAGGCAAGCCGCATATCCATTCTTTTGATGAGATAGCAATAATACTTGGTGGAACATCAGTCCACGTAGTTGGTAAAGAAGAATATCCGATAATGCGCGGCGATGTTTTTGTAATTCACGGCAATCAGGTTCATAGCAACAAAAAGTTAAAAAATCTTCATATTTTCAATATAGTATATAAGCGGGATTTTTTTAAGGAAGTACAAAAAGAACTAAATGCTGTCCCGGGTTTTAACACATTATTTCTTCATGAACCCTGTTTCCGCAAATACCATAAATTTAAAGCGCGGCTTCATCTCAATCCACTTCAATTAAATACTGTTATTCGTTACATAGAGCTTATGCAAAAAGAATTTGAAAATAAGCCGTTGTCATACAGTAATGTTGTCGAATATTTATTTAAAACAATCGTAATAAACTTATGCCGTTATTATTCCGAAACAGAAATTCCGCTATCGAAATCATTAATAAAAGTAAGCAGAGCAATAGATTACATGGAAAAAAACTTCGCCGAAGATATTTCTCTGCAAACTCTTGCTAACGAAGCTGAAATGACCGCTGCAAGTTTTTTAAGAGCGTTTAAGAAAATAACCGATTGTACGCCTATTGATTATCTCATCAAATTACGAATAGGCATGGCAGTTAAAATGATGGATAAAAATCCCTCATCCCGAGTAATTGACATTTCAATGAAAACAGGATTCTGGAACAGCAGTTATTTCTCTCGAAAGTTCAGAACTGTAATCGGAACAACTCCTATGGAATACCTTAAAAAGCTGCGAGGGATTAAGTAAGTTGTAGGTGTCCACGCTTTAGCGTGCAAAAAAATTAAACATCCCAATCTTTCCCCATATCACTAACATCATACTCTCTCCATTTTTTTCGCTTCATCTCTTCCAACATCGTTCAAATAAAATTTAAAACTGGAAAAAGGGCAGTCACCCCATTTTTCTACATATCCATGTTTTAAAAGAAGTCTTTCCATGTAATTGTCCAAGTTTTTTCAAAATTACAAATACATCATCGGTTGTGTTCGTAACAAGCCGCTGTTATCAGGAAATAAGTTTTGTTTCCCTGGGTATGTGGTGGAGTATGCCACGGCTTCTTGTTTGCTTTTCTGTATTCGAGAAGCTCGATTTTTTCCCGGTTATTTAGCTTTCTCCATTCGTACATTTGTTTTTTACCTTTTTTCACGCTAAAGCGTGGACTCCTACAATTCATTTTTCAAAACTGCTTCCCTCTCATTCCAGTACTTTACTGAATCAGCAACAAGTTTGTCGAGAGTATTCTTGTCCGGTTTGCCAAACATTGCCGGGTAAGGATCGCCGCCGGGACCGAGTGGTTCCGGTGTTGCGAATCTTCTGCCTTCAGTATAGCCAATTACATATAACGCCATGATAATCGCGTCAATGTCCATTGAACCATCACCGAGCGCACATCGGTTTGAATCGGCAAGATGAAGATTTACAAGCATATCTCCTGCATCAACAAGACTTTCAGCAATGTTTGCTTCGCCAACCTGCATGTGATAAACATCTCCGTTAATGTTAGCGATACCCGGATGATTTACAGCTTTAATGTATTCTTTAGCATCAACAAAAGAATTTACGAGAGAAACTTCCGCGGCGCGGATAGGTTCGATTGCAGCTTGAATACCTGCAGCTTCAAATTCCGGAGCGACAATCTGCAATGTTTCTACCGAGCGGTCAAACTCACTATCATCGTAAGCATTTGGTCTGCCAACAGCGCCTGGCACAACAAGAATATAAGAACCACCCACATCTTTACAAAGTTCAATTTGTCTTCTGATATAGTCGATAGCATTTTGTCTTGAGATACCCGAATTACTTGAGAGGTCATTTTCCGGACCGAACATTCCGCAAACACCCGCCGCTTTCATATTGTATTTTTCCAGAATTTCGTTTACTTCTTTCGCGTTATAGCCGAGATCATCGCCGTATCTGTTTCCGTGAAGTTCAATCCATTCGACACCATTGCTGCTTAAGCGTTTAACGGATTCTTCAAGTGGTTCGATTCCGAAGCCCCAGTTACTCCAAGAGAGTTTAAGGTTTTGGTTTTTAAGGTTTGGATTTTCGGACAAAGTTTTTTTAAATTGTTGTACGAGTTTTTCTCTTTTAATTTCATAATTTTGTAATTTCATTTCTTATAACTCCTGTTTTGTTATTAATCTTATAGGACATATTGGACTGATAAGACTTACTGGTCCTATTGGTTTTATTGTTCTTGGACTTGTTGTCAGGTGTCAGCGTTCAGAAAAATCCCCCTCTCTCCCTTTACAAAAGGGGAAATTAATCCCACTTTCCAACACTTCAGTCCACAAGTTCTCTTTCAATTTGTTCTAATGATTTCCCTTTTGTTTCAGGCAGATAAATTTTCATGACAATAAACGCAATAAATAAGAAACCGGCATACGACCAGAAAGTAATCGGCATACCGAGTTTTTCCCGCATGATTGGAAAAGTTGTCGTAAGAATAAAATAAGCAACCCAAAGCGCCATGACCGAGATACCCATTGCAACTCCACGAATTCTATTTGGAAAAAGTTCGGCAAGAAGAACCCAGACAACCGGTGCAAGTGTAGCAGCATAAATAGCAATAGCCGCCATAACGAGAATAACAATAGTAACGCCCCCAAAATTAAATTGGAAACTCAATCCCATAATAACGTGAATTATGCCGATACCGAGTGCGCCGAAAAGCATAAGGCTTTTACGTCCTACTTTATCAACAATAAACATAGCAATGATACAAAAAATCATCATTGTTAATCCCTGAAAGACAAGTGACATCATCGCATCGGAAATTGAAAAGCCGGCATCGGTGAATATCTGGTGTGAATAAGCAAAGATGCTGTTCAGTCCACTCCACTGCTGGACAACGGCGAGGAACATACCGAGAAGAATAATTTTGAACAATTTAGGTTGCAGGATTTCTTTAAAATTAATTTTAGCAACTTCTTCATTTGAAATTGTAGAAGAAATGTCAGCGATTTCAGCTTTTGCATAAGCATCACCACCGACTTTTTTAAGGATTTCTTCAGCTTCATCGTTTCGCCCTCTTTTTACTAGCCATCTTGGGCTATACGGAACAAACAAGATAAGAATTAAGAAACCGACAGCCGGAATAGCTTCCGCACCAAACATAAGCCTCCACCCCATCGTTTCGTTCCAAGTCATAGCAGCAGCAGCAGTAGCAGCGGTTTCAACAACTTTTTCACCGTGTTGCTGAATAAACAAATTTACAATCTGCGACACTACAATTCCAATCATAATCGTAAATTGATTTACTGTAACAACTTTCCCTCTATAACTTGATGGAGCCATTTCAGCAATATAAATTGGCGCCATTGCAGCGGCGAGTCCGATGCCCATTCCGCCGATTAATCGCATAAGCATAAAGAGATTGAAATCAGAAACTACAGCTGTTCCAACAGCGGAAATAAGAAAAAGTAAAGCAGAAACAAAAAGTAGTTTTTTTCTACCGAATTTATCTCCGAGCAACATCGACATTCCCGCGCCGATGATACAGCCGATTGGAGCCGCTCCAACACTTAGACCTAAAGTTTTAGCATTAAGACCGAAAAACTTTTCGTAAAAAGTCGTAGTTCCGCCAATGACCATAAAATCATAACCGAAAAGCAGTCCCCCCATTGCGGCAATAAAAGCAACTTTCCAGAGAAAGACTTTATTGATATGAGATTCGTCAACAACAGGATTTACATTTGTATCTTGTTCGTTCATTTTTTCTCCATTTTTTAAATTATCTGTATCCTTCTTCAGTTAGTTTCATTACTTCATCAACATTTTCTTTTGAAATCAGCGTTGAACCGGAATCCATATCAGACGGAATTATACCGTAACGGATTTGCTGGACGAGCTGAATAACCGGATAAAATCCCTGCGCGTAAGGCTGCTGGTCTAATGTAAACGAAATAACATCATTTTTTATCAGCTGCAGAATCCCCGGTGATACGTCAAAGCCGGCAACAATATATCCTCGATTGGGAAAGTGAGTTTGAACCGCTTTCCCGGCGCCTTCGGTATCCGCCTGCCCTGTACAAAGAACGATTTTGATTTCCGGATCGGTCTTCATTTTTTCGGAAATAACTCTGAACCCGTCTTCAACTTCGATTCCTGTAACGACCGATTCGAAATCAAGGTTTTTATTAGCAAGACCATCGCGAATCCCCCGCGCGCGTTCATCGAGTGCGGAAATACCTTCAGAATGAATTGGGACAAGAACTTTAGAGCCATCCGGTATTTTATTTCCGATATTTGCGCCGATTTTTTTTCCTGCCTGATAAACATCCTGACCAATAAAAGGAATATCGTTATTTATCCCCTGACTTGCGGCGGTATTTAAAAGCACAACAGGAATTTTTGCTTTTTGAACTTCCGCAAGAACTTCGTTATAAGCTGTAGGATGAAGCGTGCTTGTGGCAATCCCATCAACATTATCACGGATTGCCTGTCTCACCATTTCGATTTGTTCATCGAAATCAACGTCTTCCGTTCCGACAAAATCGTATTGAACGCCGAGCAGTTTTGCGGCGTCATCAGTTCCTTTTTTCACAGTGTCGAAAAAATCTTCATCAACACAGTGAGTAATAAATCGTAGTTTTAGCATAATCGGTGTCGGGTGTCAGGTGTCAGGGTTCAGGTATAAATTCATCCCTAAAAACCGGGATGAATTTGGTATTTAAATACTAAATTCAAATTGTATTCAATTTGAATTTATTTCCAATGTTTATCAATTTCTTCTCTCGCCATTTCCACCCACTTACCGATTCTTGTTTTGTCATTTTGAACGGTGTGAGTATCTTTCATATTAAATTCGAGAACACAACCTTGAGCTTTTTGTAAAGTAGTAACGATACTTTCTCTCAAAACATCTTCATTAAAGTCTATGCAAAGCGGTGCGGGATTAGGTTTTCTTGAATAAATATAATTTCTGCCGAATTTTTCCGCGCAAACTTCTTCATCAGCCCACGGCGAAACTGAAAGCCGTCGCAGTCGGGGAATTTGAAAAATATATTCAAGACGTTTATCAACCGGTTCACAGCAGCCATAACAAACGAGTCCGAATCTTTCCGCGAGCGGCATTTGGTACGGGAAGATAAATTCATTAAACATTTGCGGTGAAACGCCGACAGTTTCCTGTGATTCAAGATGACCCCAAGTATCAATTAATCTTACCGGTTCGTCTTTCTTTCTGTCTTTTTGAGGAAGTTCATCTGTATAAGCGATGCCGCCTGAACCGATATAATCATTTTCATTGGTATCACTAAGCAGTTTTTCACTTTCGAGAACATCAAGAAAATGCATGAATTCATCACGCATCCAAGCCATTAATTGATGAAGACCTTCCGGTTGGTCATACATCATCATCATAAGTTCTTCAAGCCCAACGAGTTCAATAACCGAAGCAGTAAGTCCCGCGCTCCAGAAATATTTACCACGAATTCTTGGCGGGAGCAAATCGCCGAAGAGTTTTTCAGCGAGTTCCATTTGCGCGTAAGTATTTTCGCGGTCAATTTTAATTTCGCGGAATTTCAGGTCTTTCATATCTTCGGGAAGTTTTTTAACCGGATGAGTCCAGACATAACTTCCCCTGTCCTCGCCGTAAGTTTTTTCTACTTTCACGCCGAAATCACTCATAGAGATATTCCAGCCAATGTCAAACCAGGGTTCTACAGTATCATCATCGTTAATATTTTCGTACCAGAATATTTTTTTTCTGAGACAAAGTTCCCAATATTGTAAAAGCGGGTTTTCACACTTTAATTCCGAAGTGGGAATAAGTTCTTCCCACGCACATTCCGGATCGGCAAGAATCATCGGAATTTCCGATTTTAAACCATTATGGGCAATCCATAATTTCTTTCGTTCCGCCATAATCGGCAGTTCGGCAATCTCGCGTGAACGCGCGGCAAGTTTTCGCAAGAGTTCTTTATCTTTTTCCGGAACGGACTGAGGAACAATCGCATTTGGATTCATTTCTTTTCTTAACAGCATTGGATTCCACATAATTGTCTCCTGTGTATTATTTTCACCCGGCATTCGCCGGACAAGGGTTTCAGGTTGTAGCCGCTGCAAGTGGCTGCGGAATTAATCAAAAGTAAGAACCAGGCATGACCACGCTTGGCATGTTACTTCGTTAGCGCTGGGAAGCGCGGTTTACTATTGCCGCAGCATTTATCGCGCTTTCCCACGGTCTGCAGCGACAATTTTCTTTTTTAAACTTATCGTTTTCATCATAATATTCTGTCCAGGCTCCGCGCTTATCCAACATTCTAATCATTCTATTTTTAATTTTCTCTACTGCGGGATGATTAATTTTTTTCAGCGCGAAAAGTAAAAATCCGGGGTCGTAACCAACACAGCCGTTTCCACCCGGAATCGTCGGAATGTGCCCGTTCGGCAGTGTTTGCTCTAAAATGTGATTAATCACTTCGGTCAATTCTTCATTTGATAAAATATCACTTTCAAGAAAGGTTGGCAATAGTGAAACGGAATTAACCTCCATTTTTTCCGGAGATTCCGCCGGCAGATTTATATTTCCAAAACATAAAGGGCATTGGTATCGACCGTTTTTTGTTCGTTGAGTCCATCCGAACCAGTTGCAATTATTTTCACAAACGCCGTGTCGAAATCGCGGTGGTGAAATAAATTTTTCTCTTTCGGGCGCATTAGCGTAGATCTTATTTTTATCGAAGAAAAGATTTCGCCATGATTTTTTTGTTTCTTCAATAATTTTATTTTGTGCGGCTGTATAATCTTTATCCCAAAAATTATTTTTTGCCGACCAGTCAGCAAGCCACTTTCCCCCCTCAATAAACACCAAAGTTGAATCAGCCGAGCCGTGCAGCAAACCTGAACGTGGAAAAAATCCTCCTGCAACATAAGTTTCATCGCCATTAAACGGCAGCGAACCACCTGCAAGATGCTGCAACTGAGCGTTCCAGCACCAATCCAACATGGGGAATATTTTTTTAATAAAATCATTATCTCCGGTTTTATTAAAATAATCCCTTGCTTGTAAAATTATATAGCCCGTTTGTTCGACATCGTCATTTTCGTGCATGTGCCGTGCGCAATGAGTTCCCATTGATTCCGCATTTTTTAAATTTCCGAAATGATTAAACTTATTAATGCGAAATTCCAACGCTTTTTTCGCTTCTTCGAACATTCCGAGAGCAAGCATACCTTTTGCAACGCCGTATTGGTCGCGAACATAGGCAAGCGGATAGTAATGTCCCGCCATTGCTCCCCCATCATCCGATTGTTGAACTTTTATAAGAGTTGCAACGCCATCGATTATTTTTTTATCTTCGTTAGAAAGTGAATTAAAATTTTCTGTAAGAGTTTCACGGGTTTCAGTGAATTTATTCCAGTAATTTCTTGTTTGGTCTAATAATTTTTCCGGAGCAATTGCGTTAATCCTTTCAGCAATTGGAAGCCCTGATGAAAAATCATTATCCCCTATTATTGCCAAAGAACTTTCTCCTTCCAAACATGTAAAAATCAAAGTACCGTCTTTGTCTTTTTCAATTTTACAGTTGCCTGAAGGGATAATCCAATGGAAAGAAGTTAAAGTTGTAGGATAATGAAAAATCTGTCCTCCGGCAGGAGTTATCAATAAGTACGCCGCTTGTGCTCCACCCGAATTTTGCTTAACCTCACGCTTTGCACCGACATGATCACGAAACATCGCGTTACTTCGTTCCGCGGGGCAAGGGTCTAAGCTGGGTACTTCAATAAACGAGCTTCCGGAATGTGGCTTGATTGTAAAGGACGCTGAGGACAGCGTCCCTCCATTACAATTAAAAATTCTAATATACGCCGGAGATTTTGAATCAACAAATTCAGAAAAATTCAGAATTTCATTCCCGTTGCCGCTTAAACAATGATTCCAAATCGCGGTCCCCGGTTCGCGAGTAATTTTATCGGTAAATTCCTCGTCAGATAAAGTTTCTATTGTTAAAATGTTCGGCGAACTGTAAGGCGGTCCAAAAAAATTTATTAAATTCGGTCCTTGTGCATAAGCGACAATTTTGCCGTTACCGACTGCATGAACGGCTCCGGAATCATTAGATTTATCACTATATTTTCGTATGTTTTTTGACATATTTAGTCGACCCTTAAAAAGTCAAATTTTATGTTTATTTTTGTAAGATTATTTCGTGATTTTATAAAAACCTTGCAAAATATTTCACGCTTTTTCCCTAAAAAGCCCCTATGGTTACTATCAAAAATCGGTTTTTTAGGGGGCGACTATTTAATAAAATAGCGTATCACGCTATTTTAAGGCATTTCAGGATGGTTAGGACCGAAATGTTTTAAAATTACCATCGGTTCGTGTAGGGAATTGTTTGTTATTGTGATACCTTCTTTTGCGGCTTTTTCAGAAATAAAATATTCGTCCGCGCTTGTTTGACCGTACCGCAGCATAATTGCCGCTTCAGCATCGTACTCGCCGAATTTCCCATGTCCCTGAATCATAATGCAGCCATAAGCGACCGGATCTTTTATTGTAACAGTTTGCCCCGGTTGAATTGAAAGTTCTTTTGCGCCGACATAATCATTCCCGTAAGAAATCCATTTTTCAGTAAACTGCTCATTAGAATGTTTGCAGGTGATTGGTGGACGGAAGAACGTTTTTTTATAGTGAGGGTCAATATTTTTTTCCCAGTCCATTAAACTGATAACATAATCAATATCCCGTTTTTTATCTTCCGGGCAATTTTCAACGAGAAAATCATAAGGATAAATTTCATTCGCCGTAATATTTTCATAAACAGAATTTACATCGCTGTTCCATTGCGGCTCGTAAGTTAAAACAGAGCCCGGTGCGTGAATAACTCCTGGCGGAGTGTACCATCCTGTACCGAGTTGAATTCTGTAAGCGCGAGAAAGTTCAGTGATTTTAATATCTTCTTTTTCGTAGTTTAACAATCTTTCACGAATTTGGTCTTTTGTAACATCCGGGTCAAAACCAAAATATGTAACAGGAAAAGTTCCGAGATGATTGTTCAACTGCGGAGGAAAATAATATGATTCCGGCTTGCCGAGTTGTCCTACACGTGCCGCGGCTTCAAAATCGAGGTGCAGGTGATGAAAAAGCGGTTCACCGAAATCGAAAAATTTTGAATACATAGGCCATCCGCCGAATTTTTCCATAAGTTCATCGCCCACGAGTTCATTTTTAAGTTCGTCCTGTGTTTCCTTTAAGGTGAATTTTTCTTTAACATTTCCCGAAGCAGGCATGACGTAACTAAAGCCCTCGTCTTCCGCAGCGAGCGGACCGTTCATACATTTAATAACGGAAGAAAACCAGCGTTCCTTAATTGAGCCGCGTTGGGTACCGAGCGCGTAATAATCGTCCGGATGGAGTCGGAGACGTTTACCTGCGGCACTGAACCGACGAGGAACGAAAACCGGGATTAATTGTAAAACACCTTTACCTTTATCGAAAGTTTCATTAATTATAGAAGTCATTGGTCTGGATTATTGGATTATTGGATTATTGGATTATTGGATTA
>JAOZSF010000323.1 GCA_029939815.1 bacterium | reverse complement strand
TTCCCATAAATTTATATAGAATTGATGGCGTTAAGCGCTTTTATCCGGTCCTCAATAAAGTTTTCGATTTGTTTTTTTATTTCCCCCTTATTTTCATCAAATTTACCGGTCAGATATTTCAGCATTTTTCCTTTTGCTTTCTTTTTGGCGCGTTTCAACGAAATATCCATTCCTTTTCGAACCAATTCATTTTTCACAATAAATCCCGGTACAGGTATTTTTGATGTTAGTTTTTTCATACCAAAAAATGTGCTGACCGTTCCAAGACCAAGCCCTATCACCCAACCGCCCGGACCTGCCATTAGGAGCGCTATACCTCCGCCGCCGAGCAATGAAGCGGTTATAAGTCCAACAACCATGGAAACTATCAACTCCAACTCAACCGGTACGTTAATTTCTCCCAATTGAATATCCGGATTATCAACAGCGTTTAAGTTAATATTTTTGATTTCGCGCAATTTTATATCATGGCTTGCAAACCACTCATTTAGGATTTCGACAATTCGTTCGGCTATTTTAGCTTCAATTTCCGGTTTTTGAGACTCAATAACCTTTTCGAATTCAGGTTTCAAGTTTTCGATTTTTGTTTCTATAAGAGAATTCAACTGCTCTGTTGTTCCCCCGGATTCGGAAAAGGAGTTCATTGCCGGAACAACAGCTTCAGCGAATATTTTTTGAACAATATCATCACTTATTCCTGCACAGAAATCCTGAATATCCGCCATCACTCTATTTGTTATTTCCAGGACCTTATCTTCTTTCTCAGCTTCAAGTTTATTTTTATCATTCTTATGTTTCTCCTGAATTCCAGGCAGTAAAGCTAATCCCTCGCCAATCGCCGCCCTGGGATTAGCTGATTCGAGTATCTTATCATTTTCGAGAAAGAAGATTTCTGATACTATTTCACGTACAAACGGCCATGAACTGCTGCCGCCGGTTAGAATTATCTGTTCTATATTTTCTATTTTTACGTTTCCGTTAGTTACAGTACTTTTTATTGCATCACGAAATCGTTGGATCAGATTTATTGACTTTATAGATGTTAATTCCTCGTAAGCGCTGCCGAAAGATTTGAGTTCTTCAAGAAACGATTCACTTGGACGATAATTTTCCGCGCGATGTATAAATTCATCCCAGGTCGCGTTATCAAGAAAACCATAGTTAGGCACATGAAACTTAAAAATTTCATTTCTTCTTTTCCGCATTGTATTTGAAAAAGTTTCTTTCATCTCGCGGCATTTCACCCAGTGAAGAAAATAACTGTCGCCTGAATTATTCATTTTACTTTCTACATCGGGATTTTGATCCAAAAACCACCGGTAAAATAAATCGTCAAAAAGACGACCGCCGAGAACAGGATCACCAAATTTGTGCTTTACGTCAAGACGAAGCATAAATGCGGCGTCACATGTTCCACCGCCAAAATCAATTACAAGAATCCCCCGACCAACGTCTTCCGCTCTGATGTCACGGCGAACAATATGATGAAGCAGCGCGCCAACCGGTTCTTCAACAAGTTTAAAGTCATTAATACCTGCCGAGTGCATTATTTCCCGCATTGTTTTTTGATGACCCTCAAGCATTTTTGCCGGTATACCGATAATAACGGGAAATTCATGAAGTTCTTTTCCGTGAGGCAGAACACCTCTTTCCTTCATATCTTTTGCAACGCTTTTCAGGAAAGCGATCGCGTCTTTTTTTGCAGTTTCCGAAATAGAAATATCCGGTTTGAACTGAAGGCTCAAACGCCAGTTTTTCTTTTCATCCGGGGCGGCATAGCCCCATCCTTTAACTGCGGTAGTGCCGAAATCTTTCACGATATTTCCATCCCATAGGACAGCGGTTTCTATAGAAGTTTCGTTATCAAAACAGATTGGGTTTGGCTGTAAAACGCGGTCAGGAGTAATACAAAAATATGAATTACTTGTGCCGAAATCGATACCGATATAATGTTTATAATTTGGGTTCATATTTTATCTCTTTTTTGTAAGTTTACCCCGAATAATCAGTTCATCGTTTTTATAAAGCGGCATTTCAAAGATTTTATACTCATCGCCTTCGTTAATATATCCTTCAACATCAAACTCTTTTTTAAGAATTTCTGAATAAGTCGAATGGATTTCCGCTTCCTTGGATTTTATTTCGTAGCCGGCATTTCTAAACGCCATGATTATTTCCCGGCTGATAAATTCCGCTTCCTTTGAATCTTTATAATCTGTGAGTTTAACAAGCGAACGAAGGAGTTGGATGTCTGTTTTTTCAGGTTTCCCGATATTTGTATTTCCGATTGAATTCTTTGTTTCACCGATAATAAGAATCAATAATTTTACAGAAGACTCAAGCCATGATTTTATGGCAGAATAGGAGTTTAGTTGAAGCTGCGTCTGCGGCACTTTTTTTTCCGGAACAGCAATTTGCAAAATTAAAATTCCAAGAATAAATGCGCCGATCCGTTTTATTTTCCCCCATAAGCCGCCGCCGAAACGGCCTGTTAATTTTCGCCATAAAATGCTTATCGGATTTACCGCTCCAGTGAACAAAGTTATAACTTCCGTTGCAATCGCGGCGCCGAAAAGCCCCTGTAGAATTCTTAATAAGACCTCATGTTTCGAGAGGTAAATACCAAAAAGCGTGCAGAGAAAAGCCCCGGCTGCCGCACCGGTTATAATACCGAACTGTCTATAATCATTTCCGAGCAAAACGCGAAAAAGAAATCCCCCTGCAAACATTCCTATCACCACACCGGTTAGGGCGAGTATCGGCATCGCCAAACTTCTCAATTGTTTAACTGGAGTTGGAAATGGAATATCAAGTGGTGAGGATATTTGTCTGAAATTATATTTAATAAGCTGCAGTCGATTATCAGAGAATTCTTCACCGGGATAAAGCTGCTCAATAAAGTTTATATCGAGAATTTTATCAGTAATTCTTTTTTGACAATCAGCAATTTTGTTTTTTAAAAGTTCCGGAGAAAATTCGTTGATGGAATGAAACGATGTGGAAAGTGCCTGTGACTCCGTTTCAGAAATGGAATTTATTGCTTTCTCAATACCGGAAAAGTTATTATTTATAATATCTGTAGAGTTTTTCATAAGAATGTACATGATTTGTTAACAGTTGTTTAATTCTACTAAATAAACACTAAAAATACAATTCAATTATTGCAGAAAAAAAGCAACTGTGATATAATAAGACGGCTTAAAAATATATGAACATGTTCTTGCAGATATTTTGTAAAACAAATACGGTATAAAATAAAAACCCCCGTAAACTCTTTGTTTACAGGGTTTAATGAAATGGTAGCGGCGGTAAGACTTGAACTTACGACCTTCGGATTATGATTCCGCTGCT
>JAOZSF010000322.1 GCA_029939815.1 bacterium | reverse complement strand
ATAATCATTTTAAGCATCCAGTTAATTTTCGCAATCTTTTTTATTGTAACAATGTGGAAAATTTTTGCAAAAGCCGGGCAACCGGGGCTGTGTATTTTTGTTCCAATTTATAATATCTATCTTTTGCTGAAAATTGCCGGGAAACCGGGTTGGTGGCTATTATTACTGCTGATTCCTTTTGTCAACTTTGTCGTTGTAATTCTTGCCGTAGCAGGCATATCAAGAAATTTTGGTAAAGGGAATGGATTTACATTAGGATTAATTTTCCTCCCGTTCGTTTTTTATCCTATCCTCGCATTTGGCAGTGCAAAATATAAAAAAATAAATTAAGTGCTAAAACAGAAATATATTCACTAACAATAATATTGAATAAATAGAGAAATCAAATTTGCGCATAGGGCAAATTTTTGGTTAATACCTCTCCACCCTTTGGAGTTACTAAAACCATATCCTCAATTCTTACTCCCCCCCATCCGGGAATATAAATTCCGGGCTCAATTGTTATTATCATTCCTTTAGATGTTCGCGTAACACATTGTGGTGAAGGACCGGGACCGTCATGAACTTCCAATCCGACCCCGTGACCGGTCCCGTGACCGAAGTTTTCTGCGTAACCTGCTTTATTGATAATTTCTCTTGCTACTGCATCAATATTTTTTAAAGCAACACCTGAATGAACGGCTTTAATTGCCGCTTTATTAGCTCTTAAAACCGTATTATAAATTTTCTTGAACTTTGATGACGGTTTACCAAAATATAAGGTACGTGTCATGTCGGAACAGTAATCTTCAACTTTCGCCCCCCAATCAATTTTAAGCATATCATATTCTTTAATAATTGTGTTGTTTGGTTCGTGATGAGGCACCGCCGCGTTAGCTCCCGCAGCAACAATAAAATCGAATGAGGGAGTTGCTCTAACGCAGATTTTTTTTCCTGCGATTTTTATCTTTTCCGCGAGCAGGTCGGATGCTTCAATTTCGGTCAATCCGATCCACTCATTTTTTTTAATTGCTTTAAACCCCTGTTCAGCGACCAGCACAGCTTTTCTAATTATTTCAATTTCGTTTTCATCTTTATTTTTGCGAACACCGCTGACCCATGGTTTTGCTTCCTTCCATTTAATTTTCGTGCCGTTTTTCAAAGCGTTAAAGGTTGCGACTTTCAAGTCATCAGCTTCAAAATAAATTTCTTTTATTTTATATTTTTTAATTAAATTTTTTAAAATTATTGATAATTTTTTGTTTAAAAGAATAAAACGCATTCCTTGTTTATCACAAATTTCACACGCGACTTCCTCGTATCTGAAATCGGTAAACAAAAATGTTTCATTTTCAGTTAAAAGAATAAAAACATTTGAACTTTTAAATCCTGTTAAATACAAAATATTTATTGGATTTGAAACCAACAGGGTATTTGCACCGGATTTTTTCATCCGATTAAAAACTTCTTTTCGTCGATGTGTATAATTCATAATTTTTGTCAATATTACGTTCGATAAACAACCAAGATTTCACGTTTTTGGAACGAATAATGTGAAAACATGCACGTTTTCAGAACGAATAATGTGATTTCACACTCGCTTGCCGTACGTTGGATAAATTCTAAAACCCGCAAATCTGTTGCTTTGCAACAGCACAGTAAATGAATTTTCGCAATAGCGAAAATCCTTTATTGCTGTACTCCATATCTATTTTCTCACCGTTCCGTTTCCGCGAATCATATATTTGTAAGATGTTAATTCAACTAAACCAACGGGACCGCGGGCATGAAGTTTATCTGTACTTATTCCCATTTCAGCGCCCATTCCGAACTCTCCACCGTCGGTAAATCTTGTGCTCGCGTTGACATAAACTGTTGCGGAATCAACCGATTGCAGAAAATGCGCGGCTTCATAATTGTCTTCAGTTACGATTGCATCGGAATGATGAGAACTGTGTTCATTGATAAAATCAATTGCTTCTTCGAGATTATTAACAATTTTCACAGAGAGAATTAAGTCAAGATATTCAGTGTTCCAATCTTCTTCCGTTGCCGGAACAGCCGAAGGATCGATTTCGATAATTTTTTCACATCCGCGAATTTCAACACCCGCTTTTCTGAGTTTCAAAAACATTGGCGGAAGAATATCTTTTGCGATTTCCTTGTTGATAAGAAGTGTTTCCATGGCATTACAAACGCCCGGCCGTTGAACTTTAGCGTTAAAAGCAATGGCTATCGCTTTATCAATATCAGCACCTTCCGCGATATAGGTATGACAGATTCCGTCATAATGTTTAAGCACCGGGATTCTGCTTTCAGTGGCAACTTTTTTAATAAGTCCTTTCCCGCCGCGGGGAATTATTACATCAATATATTCTTCCGCGTGAAGCAGATGGTCAACCGCTTCGCGGTCAGTTGTTTCAACAAACTGAACAGCGTCTTCCGGCAGACCGGATTTTTTCAATGCCGCTCTCAGAATATTCGCGATAACCAGATTAGAATGAAACGCTTCACTTCCGCCGCGCAAAATCACCGCGTTACCTGATTTCAGGCAAAGTCCCGCGGCGTCAGCTGTAACATTCGGACGTGACTCATAAATTATAGCGATAACGCCGATAGGAACGCGAATTTTTGTGATTTCAATCCCGCTTGGGCGGATTTTATTATCAAGTATTTCTCCGACCGGGTCGGTTAATTCCGCAACTTCACGCAAACCTTTTGCCATTCCGTCAATTCTCGCGTCTGATAATTCGAGCCGGTCAAGCATAGCTTTTGACAGTCCTTTTTTTTGTCCTGCATCGAGGTCTTTTTTATTTTCAGTTTTAATGGTTTCTCGTTCGGCAAGAATCAGGTCAGCCATTGCGTTAAGCGCTTTATTTTTATCATCCGGTCTTTGATTAGCGAGGATTCTTGACGCTTTTTGCGCTTTTTTACAGACATCGGATATATATTTTTCAATATTCATATTTTTCAATTGTTTTAAGATTTAAGTAATTAAGATTTAAGTTTTGAGTCAAAAAATGACTCACTATTCATAAATTTGGATATTATTATATCAAATAATTTGGAATATTGAAATGATTATACATGGAAGTGAAAAAACAATGTTTTGACACGAATTACACTAATTAATGCAATCCAAAATAACGCATCCGCCGGGATGTAATTTCCACGCAGATTTTTTATTATCAAAATCGGCGTCAATTGTATCAATAATTTTATGTTTTACCGCCTTTGAAAAAGAAAAGTCAGCAGATTTTTTATAACTCGCGTTGACAATTACTAAATTCCGCTTATCTCCTTTTACAAAAGTCCCGATCACTAAATCAAAATCTTTACCAATAGGTGTTGCCGCGGGGGAATCACCATTAACTTTTT